>JBCBLJ010001024.1:0-2479 GCA_038520195.1 Planctomycetota bacterium | reverse complement strand
GCCCCAGTTCCGCAGCCCACTGCTTTGGGACGTGTTCGCCGTTTCAACGTACGGAACCGTTTCGCTTCTGTTCTGGTACATGGGGATGGTTCCCGACTTGGCGACGTTCCGCGACCGCTCCAAGAACAAGTGGCGGCGGATGGCTTACGGCATTCTGGCCCTCGGCTGGTCCGGTTCGTCGCGGCATTGGATGCGTTATGAGAAGGCCTATGCGTTGCTCGCGGCGTTCGCAGCGCCACTCGTCCTTTCGGTACACACGATCGTCTCGTTCGACTTCGCCGTTTCGCAGGTGCCCGGCTGGCACACCACGATCTTCCCGCCGTACTTCGTGGCCGGGGCGATTTTCAGCGGTTTCGCGATGGTGCTCACCTTGATGGTTCCGGCGCGGTCGATGTTGAACCTCGAGAAACTGATCACGATTCGGCACTTGGACAACATGTGCAAGATCATCCTGGCGACAGGATGTATCGTCGGCCTGGCCTACGGAACGGAGTTTTTCATCGCGTGGTACGGCCAAGTACCGGCGGAGCAGTTCGCGTTTATCAACCGTGCGGCAGGGCCGTACTGGTGGGCCTATCTGACGATGGTCAGCTGCAATGTGATCAGCCCGCAATTGTTCTGGTTCAAAAAGTGTCGAACGACGCCTTGGATCATCGTCGTTGTTTCGATCTTCGTGAACATCGGCATGTGGTTTGAACGATTTGTGATCGTGGTGACCAGTTTGTCGCGTGACTACCTGCCAAGCGCCTGGGCGTACTTCACGCCAACGTGGGTCGACTGGGGCATGCTGATCGGCTCGTTCGGACTGTTCTTTACGCTCTTCCTGCTGTTCTGCCGGGTGTTGCCGGTGATCAACATGGCGGAGACCAAGGCGACGCTGGCGCGTCAGGAACACATGGCACACGCGAGTGGCGGACACTGACCCAACTCGCAAAGACAGAAACAAAACACGTTCGATCTGTTTCGATGGATCCCAAGTTATGTCGGAAATAAAGCAAACTGTTCACGGAATCATGGCCGAGTTCACCTCGGTCGATTCGTTGCTGGCAGCCTGTCGGCGAATCCGTGATGCCGGTTACACCAAGACAGACGCCTTCACGCCGTTTCCCGTTCACGGGATCGACAAGGCGCTCGGTATCAAACCGACATGGTTGCCATGGATCGCCTTGTTTGGCGGCGTCTCGGGCACGGTCATCGCGCTCGTGATGCAGGTCTGGATGAACGGGATTGATTACAAGTACATCATCTCCGGAAAGCCATATATCTCGCTTCCCGCGTTCATGCCGGTTGCGTTTGAGTTGACGATTCTGCTCGCCTCGTTTGGCGCCTTCTTCGGAATGTGGGCACTCAACGGATTGCCGCGGTTCAGCAACCCGATGTTCACCGACCCGCGATTTGATCGAGCGACGGATGATCGCTTTTTCCTCTACATCGACGCCCGTGATCCTCGGTACGATTCCGAGGGCGTTCGTAAGCTCTTTGCCGACACCGGCAGCGAGTACATCAATGAAGTCGTCGAAGACGACTCGCCAAAGAAGGTGCCCAAACCCGTCTTTATGATTTGGGGCACGATGGTTGCGGCCTCGGTCATTCCGCTGCTGATCATTCTTACGATGCGAGTCACCAATAGCTCGCAGCCCCGTTTCCACGTCTTCCCGGACATGGATTTCTCGCCGGCAAAGGACGCCCAGATGTCGACCAGTTTGTTCGTCGACAATCGCTCGATGCGACCCGATGTGCCGGGCACCGTCGCCCGCGGACAAATGGAAGAATCGCTCGATGTTTTGACCGGAATCGACTCCGAAAAACTCGCTCAGATCGATGCCCCCCGGGCCGACCGGCTCGTTCGTGCCTACTTCCTTGATGACGAGGACGCAAAAGCCGAAGAAGTCGCCGAAGTGACCGAAGCGGGAGACGGGGAAACGGCTCAGGAGCCCAGCGTGATGGATACGACTCCTTGGCTGAAGGAGATTCCGATCACCGTTGACACAGCCTTGCTTGAAAAGGGGCAGCAGCAGTTCGGAATCTATTGTGCCGTTTGTCACGGGATGAATGGCCGCGGCAACGGTTTGGTGAATCAGCGAGCGCAGTCGATCAACGCGGCGACGTGGGTGCCGCCATCGAACATGCATCAAGAGTCGCTTTACTCAGACAAATACCCCGAGGGCAAATTGTTCTCGACGATCAGCAACGGCATCCGCAAGATGCCGGGCTACGCTGGCCAAATCAAGCTTCGTGATCGCTGGGCGATCGTTGCCTACGTCCGAGCGCTTCAGAAGAGTCAAAACGCCGAGATGGAACTCGTTCCGCCGAGCCAGAAGGTGGCTGTCGAGGAAGCCGTCGCCGAAGCCCAGGCGGAATTGAAACGTCAGGCCGAGGAAGCGGAACGGAAAGCCGCGGAGCGAAAGGCCGAAGAAGAAGCCAAGAAGAAAAAAGAAGATGCTACTTCGGAAGAAACGACGTCTGCCGAATAGCCCTT
>JBCBLJ010000040.1:0-21275 GCA_038520195.1 Planctomycetota bacterium | reverse complement strand
TCGCGAATGTTCGCCATTCCGGTGACATATTGCACCGCTCGTTCGAGCCCGAGACCGAAGCCGGCGTGCGGAACGGTGCCGAACTTACGCAGGTCGAGGTACCACCAGTAGTCGTCTTCGCTGAGTGATTGCGCCGCCATCCGCTTTTTCAGGACCTCGAGTCGCTCTTCGCGTTGGCTGCCACCGATAATCTCGCCGACGCCGGGCACGAGAACGTCCATCGCCGCGACGGTTTTTTCATCATCGCTGAGCCGCATGTAAAACGGTTTAATGGTTGAGGGGTAGTCGGTCAAAATCAACGGTCCGCCAACATGCTTTTCCGTTAGATAACGTTCATGCTCGGCTTGCAGGTCGGTGCCCCAAGAGACCTGGTAGTCAAATTTCTCGCCGCACTTCTGGAGGATCGAGATCGCTTCGGTGTAGGACAGATGCTCGAAGGGTTTTTCGATGACGGCTTTGATTTGGTCGATTTTTCCTTTCTCGATGCGAAGATCGAAGAACTCCATATCTTCGCCGCAGTTTTCAAGACAGTCTGAGAAGACACTCTTGAGAAAATCCTCGGCCAATTTCATGTTGTCATTGAGGTCGTAAAACGCTGCCTCCGGCTCGATCATCCAGAACTCGGCTAGGTGACGACTGGTGTTGCTATTCTCGGCGCGGAACGTGGGACCGAAGGTGTAAACTCGCCCAAGTGCAGTTGCAAACGTTTCGGCTTCCAGCTGGCCGCTCACCGTGAGGAACGTCGGCTTGTCAAAGAAGTCAAAAGAGTAATTCACGGGGCCACCCGACTTGGCGAGTCGTTCCAAATCCAACGTCGTCACGCGGAACATCTCCCCGGCACCCTCGCAATCACTCGCCGTCACGATCGGCGTGTTGACGTAATAGAATCCGTTGCGATGGAAGAACTGGTGGATCGACTGGCTGATCTGATCGCGGGTGCGCATGACCGCGCCAAGGGTGTTGGTGCGAGTGCGGAGGTGCGCCCATTCACGCAGTTTCTCGAACGAGTGCCGCTTCTTTTGCAACGGATACTCTTCGGGGTCGGCCCAGCCGAGGACGCGCACCTCGGAAGCGTGTAACTCGGTCGCCTGGCCCTTCGCGGGCGATTCCTGGAGTTCACCCCCAACGACCACACTACAACCGGCGACCAGCTTTTGGATCTCGGTGGCATAGTTGGATAGATCCGCCGGTGCGACCACCTGGAGATTCCCGAGCGACGAACCGTCGTTGACTTCGAGGAAACTGAAGCCGGCTTTGCTATCGCGACGGGTCCGGATCCAGCCGCGAACTTCGATGGATTCGCCAGCCGACTCGGCCAAGCGTGCTTGTTTGACGGGCATCCACTGAGTCATGTCGTTCTTGCTCGCAAATCACGGGTCTACAAATCGCCGGGCACTTTGACGCTCCATCGCGACATACGGACGGAGACGCTTGGGCGGAGGTGCATGGACGTAGGTGGCATGGACGGAGGGAGCAGATTCGGCCCTCGCGTGTTCACCGACCAGCAAGCTATCGCCGTGAAATGACGCTGACAATGTGACATCACTCGGCGGGGTGGGAATCGCTCTTGTCCTCAACGCCCCCAACCTCCTACCGTCCCGGCGTGACCGTCCTATCCTCAAACAGTGATCTCGCCATGGAAGGCAACCGGATCCATCGTGTCCACGCTCGGTTCACCCGTTTCCTCGCGTCGGTTTGTGCCCCGTCCCCGCGTTCCTGGGTCTTTCTGGCAATCTTGCTCTGGCTCCCGCTGACCGGGGCTCGGGCCGATGAAGCCGAATGGATCTGGGCCTCGGGAACGAGTGCGGAAGAGTCGATCGACGTTGGAGAGTCCTGCTATTTCCGCAAGATCATCAATATGCGGGTGTCGGGCCAGGCAAAGATCGAGATCGCCGCCGACGACGAGTACGAGCTGTTTATCAATGGAAACGCCGTTGGCGTCGGAAGCTCGTCTCGCACCGTAGACGAATACGATGTCGGCGACTACTTCGAAGTCGGTCGCAACATCATCGCGGTGAAAGTCAAAAACCGCCGTGGCGACACCGCGGCACTCGCCGCTCGTGTTTCGGTGCGTCCGAGTAACGCAAACAAGTGGTACACCTTCAGCTCCGACCGATCCTGGAAGACGAGCCAGGAGCCGAGCGAGCTATGGGAGACCGTGGCGTTCAACGACCGACTGTGGAACCCCGCGGCTTCGTTCGGCCCGCTTGGCGACACGGCTCCTTGGGATCATCAAGAGCCGATCGCGTCGACGACTGGCCGTCCCGCAGCGCCAGCCCCACTTACCGACCGACCCCAGACGCAACGACCGGCGGCATCATCGCAAAACCCATCGTCATTGCCGGCCCAGCAGAGTCTCGCGCGTCCCACGCCTCCGCCACAGCCGACGGCCGACCAGCGCGAACGATTTCAGATTCAAAAGGGATTCGGAGTCCAACGCGTCCTTTCGGACAAAAAAATTGGCTCGGTGATCGCAATGACGTTCAACGAGTTCGGTCACCTGCTGATCTCGCAAGAGAATGGGCCGCTGCTGTTGGCGTTCGATGACAACGAGGATGGAATCCCGGAGACCGTTCGCACGTACTGCGACAAAGTCAAGTCGTGTCAAGGTATTCTCGCGCTCAACGGAAACGTCTACGTCACCGCGGACGGCCCCCAAGGAGCAGCACTCTACAAGCTTTCCGACACCGATCGAAATGGATCGCTGGAACAAGTCAAGGCGATCGTTAAATTCGTCGATCAGCAAGGGCGTCCGGCGAAGGTGGGTGAACACGGCGCCCATGGGCTTCGGCTGGGCCCCGACGGAATGATCTATGTCGCGGTGGGAAGCCACGTTCAAGCGGCGGGCAAGACCGGCGACGGCGAGACGTATTTGGATCCCTATGAGGGCGATCTGCTTCCGCGCTACGAAGACCCGGGCGGTTACGCGAACGGTATCAAGGCTCCCGGCGGAACCATCATCCGCACGAACCCGTCCGGAAGCGTGGTTGAAAAAGTCGCGGGCGGACTGCGCAACCCCTATGACCTGGTCTTCCACAGCGGTGGCGCGTTGTTCGTACACGATGCCGACATGGAAGCCGATACGGAAACAGCCTGGTATCGACCCAACGCGGTCTTCGATGTGACCGAAGGCGGTGAATTCGGTTGGCGGACCGGTTGGGCGAAGTGGCCCGACTACTACTACGACCGATTGCCGAACATGATCGACACCGGACGCGGAAGTCCGACCGGCGGCGTCTGCTATGAGCACTACGCGTTTCCGATGCGATATCAAGGCACGCTGTTCTTGGGTGATTGGAGCGAAGGCCGAATCCTCAACGTCCGCGTGAAGAAGCGCGGTGCCAGCTTTGTCGCCGATAGCGAGGTCTTTCTGCAGGGACAACCGCTCAACGTCACCGACTTGGAAGTCGGACCAGACGGCGCGCTCTACTTTTGCACCGGAGGCCGCTCGACCGCCGGCGGTGTCTACCGCGTCATTTACAAGGGCAAGATCCCTGATCGGATGAAGAAACTGGGCACCGGAATCGCCGCTGCGGTTCGGCAGCCTCAAATCGAATCGGCCTGGACTCGGCAGAAGATCGCGTCGATCAAACGCGATCTTGGGGACCAATGGAATCAGCTCGTCGCTGGGGTTGCTTACAGTGACGATAACCCGCCGGACTATCGGGTCCGAGCGATGAACTTGATGCAGTTGTTCGGCCCGATTCCGAGCGAAGAACTGTTGCTGGAGCTGAGTGAATCCGAAAGCGAGTTGGTTCGCGCCAAGGCAGCGCTGATGCTTGGACGCTCGCCGAGCGACCAGGCGAAAAAGCGGCTCGAAACCCTACTCAGCGACGCCGACCTTCCGGTTCAACGGGCCGCAGGAGAATCCTTGCTTCGTGCCGGTGAATTGGTGACGGAGGTCGAATCGGTGCTCCCGTTGCTCGCCAGTGACGATCGCACGTTGGCCTTCGTGGGTCGCAGGCTGCTGGAGCGGCTACCCCCGGATGCGTTCCGATCGGTCGTCCTTGAAGCCAATGACAATCGAATCGCGATCGTCGGGATGCTGGCGTTGGTATCGGCGGACCCGAGCGAGGCGACCGGGCTCTCCGTTCTTGAACGGGCCAGTGAGATGATGTCGGGCTTCCTCAGCGATGCGGACTTCATCGACCTGTTGCGTTTGTGCCAAGTCACGCTGCACCGCACCAAGGTCGACGCCGAAAAGGTTGCGACGCTTCGTGAACAGGTTGCCGAAGAGTTTCCCGCGGGCGAACCACGCATCAACCACGAAGTCATTCGGCTCGCTTCTTACCTGGGTTCGGATTCACTGGCGGATCGAGCCTTAGAATACATTCAGTCCGATGCACCGTTTGAAAGTCGAACGCTGGTGGCAATGTGCTTGCAATCGATGTCGCAAGACTGGAACGCCAAGCAACGATTCGCGATCTTGAAGTTTTTCGAACAGGCGGCCAATCGATCGACGTCGGGTGCTTTGGCGATGTACATGACGAACGTGACAAGAGACTTCGCCTCGACGCTGACCGCCGACGACCTGCAAGCGATCCTTGAACAAGGCCATGTCTGGCGCAACGCGGCGCTCGCGGCGATCTATAAGGTCGAACGTCCCATCAACAGTCAGACCGCACAAACGCTGATGACGCTCGACAAAAAGATCCGCGTCCAGGAGGGCGCTCGGGATGTCCAGCGGCGACTCCGAACCGGAATCGTCGCGTTGCTGGCGACGGCCGAAGACCCCGAAGCGGCAGACTACTTGAGAACACTTTGGCGTCAGGAACCGCAACGTAGAGCCGTGATCTCGATCGCTCTTTCGGTCAACCCTGGCGGCGAGAACTGGGATTACTTGGTTCGCAGTCTGAACATCGTCGACGACGATGCGGCGGAGGAAGTCGTCCGGGCGCTGATCGGTGTTCCGATCGCAACCGATGATCCGACGGCACTTCGCCAGTTGATTCTGCTGGGCGTGCGTGCCGAAACGGATGGCCGCCCGTTTAAGGAAGTTGAGCGTTTGCTCGAACACTGGACCGGAATGGAAAGGCCTTCCGGCGGCGAAAAAAGCATGCGTCCCTGGCAAAAATGGTACGCCAAGGTTTATCCCGATCGCCCGCCCGCCGTACCACCTCGCGGTGACGAATCGCGCTGGGACTTCGAGCAACTGGTCGGCTACCTCGATGGCTCAAAGGGTCGTGTCGGTGATCCCCATCAAGGGAAGCTTGCCTTTACGAAAGCTCGCTGCGCTGAATGCCATCGTTTCGGCAACTACGGTGAATCGATCGGACCGAGCCTCTCGGGAATCGCCCGCCGATTTACAAAACGCGAAATCGTTGAATCGATCCTCTATCCCGCACACGTGGTGAGTGACCAGTACGCGAGCAAAAAAATCTTGGCTCTCGACGGAAAAGTCTTGGTGGGAATGGTCAGCGAACAGTCCGACGGAACGCTGTCGGTTCGCGACGCGAGGAACAACCTGACTGTCATTTCGGCGGATGATGTGGACCAAATCCTGCCGAGTTCGAGTAGCACGATGCCGACCGGACTGTTGGATGATTTGACGCTCCAGGAAATCAGCGATCTGATGGCCTACCTGGGCGTTCTCCCGAACGCCGAGATCGCGCGGCAGCCTCAGAATTAGAGCGGTCACGACGATCGAACCAATCTGGCAGGCGCGTCCGTGGCCAATGGGCGCAGAATGGCAGACTGCTGGAAGATGGCGAATCGACAAGTGACGACGTAGAGTGAAGGACGAGTCGACGGCTTCGGCTTCCCAAGATTCCGATCGGCCGCAAGAATATGCGGTTTAGAAAGTGCCGGAATCCGACGGATGTCCTTCTTTGCAGAACGGGTCTCTGGTATCGACCCTCGCGTCGTCAAGCCCTCACCTACCCTAATCCCGTGGATCGATCGTGGATCGACGAACCTACACGTTCCTCGTTGCGTCGGCGGCGTTCTTTTTTTTCTACATGTTCCTGCGGGCGACGCTGGTACCCCAGCCACCCGTGGAGGACAAAGTTCAGGCGGTCGCCGGTGACGTCGCCGAGGAACCCATCGACGACGCCGACACCAATAGCGGTGACGAGCAACCGAAGATTTCCGCGGGCGGCGCTGAGACCGAAGATGATGAAGCCGACCAGGGCATCGCTTCAACCACAAGCCAACAGAAGTGGTTTACGCTCGGTTCGATGGACCCGGCCGATGGTTACAACTTCCTCATCACCTTCTGCAATCACGGCGCCGGTGTCGAACGGATTGAATTGACGGCCCGCGAGCCCAACGGCAAATTCAGCTATCGCCGGGTGGATACCCGAAGCGGTTACCTCGGCTACTTTGCGCCCACCCTTGCGGCCACCACCGACGGCGTGCAAGTGAATGTCGTCGGGACCGGAACTCCGGCCGCATTGGCGGTCGGACGGTCCGGTGAAAAAGGCCTTCGGGTCAATGACGTGATCGTCGCGATCGGTGACGCCGTCATCGAATCCACCAGCAGTCTTGACGAAGCGCTGAGCAAAACCAAGCCGGGAGAAACGGTGACCGTCGAGGTCATGCGGGGCGGTTCGACCAAGCCGATCATCTTCGACGCCACGCTCACCGAGCACCCACTGGATGTCGTGCGTCTGGCTGAACACGGCGGTGCCGATCAGATCGCCGGGAACCTGTCGCGTCTTTCGTGCCTACTGACGCTCGCCAAAGTCAATCGCAAGGGCATCAGTGTCGGAGACCGGTCCATCGCTGCGATCGGTGACCCCGAAAACACGCAGTGGGCGGGGTCGACAGAGACCAACGAAGATGGCTCGCAGTCGATTCGCTTTGAAACAACCCTCGGCGCATCGACGATGAAAAAGGCTGGCGGCGAGCCGGTGCGGATCGAACGAACCTACACGATTCAAAAGGGCAGTTACCTCGTCGACATGGACATGGCACTGACCAATCTCGGTCAGCAGCCGCAGGAACTGGCGTATCGGCTCGAGGGCGCCAACGGAATCACGCTGGAAGGCTGGTGGTATAGCACGAAGATCACCCCCAACTTCTCTGGCAACGGTTCGAGAGACATTGTTTACCGCACGGCGAACGGTGGCCATAAACTGCTCGGCGGCTACACCTTGCTCAAGGACGACCGTCGAAATCCAGAGGCACCGTATCACGGAATCTTTGCCGAAGGCGATGGCGGTCGCAGCCTGAAGTACATCGGCGTCGACGCGCAGTATTTTGCCGTCGCGTACTTACCCCGCGATGGCGAAGCCGTACTCGACGGCTATGACCGCGCCGCGGCCGGCCTCGTCGCTGACGAATCAAGAATCAAACGGCATAAAGAGCGCGCGGCGAACGTGTCGTTTTTCCTCAACAGCAGCCCGGTTGAGCTACCCGCCGGCGAGACCCTCCGCGATTCGTTGCGGATGTACGCGGGACCGAAAGAGCCCGCCTTGCTCGATCAATATGGGCTCGGTGACTTTGTGTACTACGGATGGTTCGGGTTCGTGTCCGCACCGCTCTCGGCACTGCTGCACAACCTTTTTTGGGTCTTCTCCAACTACGGCATTTCGATCGTTTTACTCACGGTCATCGTTCGTAGCCTGATGTTCCCGCTCAGCCGCAATGCGGCCGTAAACGCACAGAAGATGCAGGAACTCGCGCCGGAGATGAAGAAGATCGCCGAAAAGTACAAAGACGACATGGAAGGTCGACTCCGTGCTCAACAGCAGTTGCAAAAGAAAGTCGGCTTCAACCCGATGGCAGGCTGTCTCCCGATGTTCTTGCAGCTGCCGATTTTCATGGGTCTGTACCGCGCCCTTTCGGTGGACATCGAGTTGCGGGGCGAGCCGCTGTGGTCTTCGGGAGGATGGTGTTCCAACCTCGCCGGCCCCGATCAGTGGATGTTCTGGGGCGACTGGATGATGAACGCCATTGCCGGACGTGGCAACGGTTGGCTCGGTCCCTATCTCAACGTCCTACCCATTTTTGTGGTCGCGCTGTTCCTCACCCAGCAAAAGCTCTTCATGCCGCCGGCAACCGATGAGCAGACCGCGATGACTCAGAAGGTGATGACATTCATGACCTTCTTCATGGCGTTGTTCTTCTTCCGAGTTCCCGCGGGCCTTTGCATCTACTTCGTCGCGAGTAGCCTTTGGGGAATCGGCGAACGGCTCTTTGTCAAACGCACGCTCCCCAAGGGCAAGCACTTCAATCTCGACGACAACGTGATCGACGCCGCCGCGAAAGAGTCACAAAAGCCGACGTTCGCTGAAAAGCTACTCAATCAACTCAAAGACACCGAACCGGATAAGAAGACGGTGGAGCGTCCTAGCAAACGCAAACGACCGCCGGGAACGAAGAAGAACGCGAAACGAAAGTAGGCTGCGGCGTTTCTACTGACCGAGTGATTTTCGCAGCTGATCGGCGTATCGCGGAATCTCCTCATAAGGCTCCGACTCTTCGTATTCCAGGATCACAAATCCCTGGTAATTGCTGTCTTTGAGAATGCCTGCGACTCGATCGAGGTCCGCAGGATACTTGGTGCCGTCCGGCTTCTTCATGCTCACTTTGACTTGGACGTTGACCGCGTACGGTGCGCACTTTTCGAGGTCACCATAAGGGTCTTCGCTGAGAAAGTTTCCGGTATCGAGATTGATGCCAACCCATGGGTGATCGATGCCCTCGATGATCGGCAAAAGTTGATCCGGCCGTAGATTGCCGTGGTTCTCGACGCCCAGAAAGATGCCATGGTTGGCAGCGACGGCGGCACACTTCTTCATGGCCTCAATCGCCTCGCCGAGACGTTCCGGGTGATCATCGAGTTCCTTCCCTTTTCCGGCGAAGAAACGGATATGCGGCGCCCCCAACATCGCCGCCTTTTCGATCCACTCGATGGCCGCGCCAATTTCCTTGTCCAAGCGTTCTCCGGCGCCAATGGTGAAGTTGTTGCCGATCGCCGTTCCCGAGATGGCGACGCCACGCAGATAGGCTTCGCGTTTCAGGTCGAGGAAATACTCGCGGCTCGCATCGGGCGGAAAGAAATAACTGGTCAGTTCGGCCGCGTCGAATCCCTGATCTCGACAGTAGTCCAAAAAGCCAACCATCCTCAGCTTGGGTTCGGCGGCATCGACGACCTTTCCCTTCATGTAGCCGAAGTGTTTGCGAAAGGAGTAGGCGGCGAGACCGAGCTGAAACCGAGGCTCGCCCGTTCGCTCGATCCCGTCGGCGGCCAACACGTGGGAGGATGCAAAGGCGGAGGCCGCCAAGGCGGTACCGGCGACACGAAACAGATTGCGGCGATTGAGAGACATGCGGTTTACCTGAGCGTGAGTTGATCGGCCGGTCGGCGTCGTCTTCGGTATGGTTCGCGACCAAGATCGCCCCTTGGAAAGTCAGCGATCCGCGGGCGAACTGGAAGATATCGTACTTGAGAACGGATGCCGTCGCGCACCGCTGAATCGTTGACCTATCGCCCGGACTCGATCAGCGCTGCGGCCCCCTGATCGATCAATTCTGCGGCCGCTTGCTTTCCCAGTTCGCGAGCGACGCTGACGCCGCTGTGCTCGTCGGTGAGTGCCGATTGCGAAGCGGCGTCAAGGCACTGCTTTCCGTCCACCGAAAGCACTTTCGCGACGAGCTTGAGCGTGCCTTCTTCGACAGTGGCGTGGGCTGCAATCGGTGCGAGACAACCGCCGTGCAGTTCATTCAATAGCGTGCGTTCGGCGGTCGTGCACGCGGAGGTGATTGGGTGGTCGATCTGCGCGACCCAGCGCGCGGCGTGTTCATCGTCGCGGCGAACTTCGATCGCAAGAGCACCTTGACCAGGGGCGGGCAACATCATGTCCAGCGGCAGCGCCACGCGGGGGACGTCGCTCATCTCGAGTCGTTCCAGTCCGGCGGCGGCCAACACGATCGCGTCATACTCCCCATCGTGCAATTTACGGAGTCTGGTTTGCACGTTGCCGCGGATCGGAGAGACCTTCAAGTCGGGGCGCTTTTGCAGGAGTTGTGCCGCACGACGACGGCTGCCAGTCCCGACGTGTGCGCCTCGTGGCAGCGTCTCAAGATCGAAAGTGGACTCCGAAACGAGGCAATCGACGACGGTCTCGCGAGCCGGCGATGCG
This sequence comes from Planctomycetota bacterium, assembly GCA_038520195.1. Classification (GTDB taxonomy): domain Bacteria; phylum Planctomycetota; class Planctomycetia; order Pirellulales; family Pirellulaceae; genus Stieleria. Next base: position 11,187 of record JBCBLJ010000040.1, on the reverse strand, counting down.
GCGACGAAGAGTTCCCGATGGGACTCTGTCGGCAAGTCCTTCATCGAATGCACCGCCACGTCACCTTCGTCGTCGAGTAGCGCCTGCTGGATGCGTTTGGTGAACACCCCCACGGAGCGTTTACCGTCGATCGGGCGCATGTCGATATCTCCTCCGCTGACGAGCGGAACGAGCGTGGACTGGACGCCAAGTCGGCTCAGCAGGCCAGCGACGTGACGGGCCTGCCACATCGCCAGGGGGCTTTCCCGCGTCGCGATCCGCAGCGATTCGCCGCGGCCCGCGTTCTCCGCGGGGGAAGCCGATGGGGCGGCGTCGGATAATGACGATTGGTCGGATGTTGGCAAAACGGTTCTCTCGTTTTCACAGGCTCGTCGGGAGGGCGATCGACTTGCGGTACGAGTTTGGAAAACACGCGTTACTTTAGTAGAACGGTGTTCTCAATCGGCCCCTCGCCGAAGTTAGACGATCTCGGCCGGTAGTTGAAGTGACGTGAATTCTGAGCGCCCCGACCTCGACGACAGCAGCAGCGACTCCTTCGAGGAGTCGCCGATCGGCGGCAATGCCGTCGATTCGAGCTTTCCGTCCATCGACGTCCCGACGTGCGACATCAACGCCACGACGTCACGCGATGATCAGCTGGACTTCGACACCACTCCGGTCAAGGGCAACCGCGTCGTTCCCGACCCCGCGCCCGAACAAATCGGGGACTATCGAATCAAGGGGGTGATCGGCAGCGGCGGAATGGGACGCGTCTATCTGGCGGAGCACATTCGCATGCAGCGCGAGGTCGCGCTCAAGATGCTGCGTGGGGACCGCATGGGTGACGAAGCATCGGTCGAACGCTTTTATGACGAAGTGCGTGCCGCATCGCGCGTGATGCACCCCAACATCGTCACGGCATTTGACGCCGGCGAGCACGACGGCATTCACTATCTTGTGATGGAATACGTCGAAGGGGTGACGCTGACTCGACTGGTTTCAAAAAACGGCCCGCTCACGCCGGGAATGGCCTCTTCGGTCATCCGCCAAGCCGCGCTCGGGTTGCTCCACGCGCATCGCGCCGGAATCATTCATCGCGACGTCAAGCCGGGAAACTTGATTCGGGCGACGGACGGGACGATCAAAGTTCTCGACCTGGGCCTTGCGCAAATCAGCAACGTGCTTTGGTCGGAAGACGGGCGGGAACTGGGGCGTGTCCAAGATCCTCAGTCAGCGCACAAGCGAAAGGGCAAACTGGTCGGGACGCTGGCGTACATGTCGCCCGAACAACTCGAGACGCCCGACGAGGCAGACCCACGCAGCGACATTTACTCACTCGGCGGCGTCTTGTTCTTCTTGCTCGCCGGTCGCCCTCCCTTTCAGGGCGAATACCTGGATCAGGTCTATGGTCACCGGCACGGCGAGATTCCCGACCTGATGCAGGTTCGCGGCGACGTCGATCTCGGGCTGGCCAACCTGTTGCGGCGAATGATGGCCAAAAAAATGAGCGAACGCTACGCGTCGCTCGATGAGGTCATCGAGGACCTGGGCGCCTACGCCGAAGAGTCTCATGGCCCGGCTTGGCTCGCGGAATTCATTCATCGGCGTCAGACCACAACCGATGCTTCGACGATGTCGGGCGGTTCCACCTCGATTGCCACGATGCCGATCGTGGGAATGGATTTGGGGATGACGTTCGGTGCGATCGCCGAAGCGGTCCCGGGAAGCGGCATTCATAACCTGGCCGCCGGCGCCGACGCGCAGCCACTGTACCGAATGGCGATCGCGAACGACGCGGACGGTGGTTTGTTGTTCGATGTCGATGCCAATCAGAAACGCTTGGCGACGCCCAAGGAAGTGGTTCACTGCCTACCGCTTTACATTGGCAAGGACGTGGTCGAGCGGACGGTGGCCGGACGAAAATGCCCCCCCGAAGTCCTGCTCGCGATGTCGATTCGCCGAATGCTGAGCAACGCGATGCCCGAGCGAAAGCTGCCCCGGTTTGCGGCGATCACGGTTCCCTCGAGCTACGATCAGTTTCACCGACGGTGCGTCAAACAAGCTGGCCGCATCGCCGGAATCGAGTCCGTCCGATTGGTCGATCGCAGTGTCGCCGCCGTTCAGTCTCTGATGATCGACAATGATGCGGCGATCGGCGGCCAGTTGGGCCTGGAGTCCGCCGAGACCGTGCTCTTTCTGGGATTGACCGGTCAAGCCTCTGAAGTCTCGCTGCTTCGACGCGAATCAACCCAACTGTCGGTGCTCGCGACCGACGGTCACTGGCACACCGGTATGCTGCAGTGGCAACACCGCCTGGTAGCATTGGCGGCAAGCGAGTTCCGCAGCAAGCACGAATTTGACCCGACCAGAGGTTCGGTCACCGCTTCCCGCCTGCAAATGTCCTGCGAGCGAGCGATGAACTCGCTACTCTTGCTGGAAGAAGTGACCATCAGTGTCGATCACGAAGGCAAGACCCTTTCCATCGTGGTCTCGCGTGATGATTGGTTGGAACGGTGCGGCGATCTGATACGCGGCATCAGGCAGTGCATGCATAACGTCTGCCAACAGGCGGGAGTGCACCCCAAAAAGATTGACACCTGCGTGGGACTTGGCCCTCTCTTGCGCATTTCGCGGCTTCGCAAACGGCTGCTCAAAAAGCTGCCCGAATCGATGGAAGTCCGCTACATCGATCGAAGTGACGTCGCACGCGGCGCCGCCGGATGTCTGGCCGCCGAGCTTCCGCAGCGAAGTGACTTGCTTGTTCCGCCACGATGTGTTTCAGGCCAAACGATTGGGATCGTGATCGAGGATCAATCGGGACGCAACCGAATCCTTCCGATCATCCCGCGCGGAACGACGCTGCCCGCTCGCACCAATCGCAAGTTAACGATGGCGGCGGGACTCGAGGAGATGCCGCTTTCGATCGTCGAATCCTCGGGCATCGAACGCGAGCAATGGCAGTCTTTGGGGCGATACGATTTCGAAGTGAAAAGCAGTGACTTGCAGGTGAAACGAACCCGACTGGTCGGCTTTGAACTGAACGTAGACGGCTTGCTGGTGGTTCGAGCCCAAACGCCCGGGACTCCCGAAAGCCGGAAACTGCGAACCATTCCAGAGCCGATGTTGCCGACCAAAGAAGAAGAAAGCTGGGCCTCCTGGGTCGACTCGTTGGACCTCTAGGACCGGCATCAAGCGTTTGGTTGGGCAGCCACACACGGTGCCGAGGCTTTAGGCAGTCATTCGGTCGACGAGAATCGCTCGGCGACCTCGCATCAAAAAATCGATACTTGGGACTGGGAAAGGGAAAGCGGTTAGAACAACGTTTTTGCGTCGATGTGACTCCGCCAATGCTTGTGGCTCGCACAGAATTGCAAGAATTCCTGGCAAGCTTTCTTGCCACGTCACGAATGGCGCGAATCAATCTCCGTTCGCCTCGGAATTCTGCCCACGCGAGACCGACTTGTCATGAGCTTGCCCGCCGTCATCGAATCTCCTCCCGAAGAAGTTGTGTCGGGGCAGGCGGCGCTTGAGGCGCCGTCTTTGGAGGAACCCCGACGCAAGCCCTCCCCGATCGGGTGGCTGCTGGGGGGGATCGCTTGGCTGATCTCGGGAGTCTTTAATATCGCGTGCCTGATCGGTTGCCTCACGGCGTTGGCGGCGATACCGATTCTGCAACTGATTGCGTTTGGCTACCTCCTTGAGGTCTCGGGCCGCTTGGCGGGTGGATCGAAACTGCGTGACTGTTTGCCGAAACTGAAGGAAGCCGGCCAGATCGGTCGGGTGGTCTTAGCGGTCGTGTTGGCGGCAATTCCCGTTCAACTGCTAGCGCATCTGGAATCGGTCTCGGTCTTGGTCAATCCCGACGCGTTTCAAGCGACGGTCCTGCGATTTCTGTCGATCGCGATGGCGGCCTTTGGAATGTGGTACGTGTTGTGGGCTGTCGCCCGTGGTGCTCGCTGGCGCGATTTCCTTTGGCCCAAACCGATCCGCGCCCTGTTTCTCGCGTGGCGACCAAGCACATATACCGAACTGCCGGATCGACTCTGGGAGTTCACACGATCCTTGGAATTGGGACGCTTCTTTTGGCTCGGATTTCGCGGGCTGCTTGGGACACTGATCTGGTTGATCCCGGGGATGATCATCATCGCCACCAATCGCAACGGCGAAACGGGCGCGGCGGGGCTTTTGGGTGCGCTCGCCTTTTTCGCGTTGGGCGTGGTGATGCTTTATCTTCCGATGCTCCAAGCTCACTTTGCGGCGGAGAACCGGTTCGCGGCCCTTTTTGATGTCCGTCGGATTCGGCGTTTGTTTTGCTTTGCGCCGTGGTCCTGGTTGTGGGCGTTCGTGTTCGGGCTGGTCTTGCTGCCGATCCCGTTGTACCTGCTGAAAATCGAAGCAACGCCGCGCGAGGTGGCCTGGCTCCCAACACTCGTTTGCATTGCGTTTTTGCTGCCGGCGCGGATCATTGAGGGCTTGGCAATGCGACGTGCTCGACGAATCGCAGACCAGTACTATTCCGGCGGTGAGGTGAAGCCCGCGGGCGAGTGGGCATTTGCGTCACGTGCGGCCGCGCGAGCGTTGATGCCGATCGTGATCCTCGTGTACCTGGGATTTGTCACGGCATCGCAGTACACCAGTTGGGACGGGCTTTCGACCTGGGTACAGCAGCACGCAGTGTTGATTCCAATCCCATTTGTCAATGGCGTCTGATCGCCACTCTTGGATTTGGCGTACACTGTGGTTCCCGGACTTACGCCAACTTGTACCCGAATCACCATGCCGCCACGCAATCTCAATGTGATCCTGTTTGCCGTCGTCGTGAGCCTTCTGTGCCACGTGACGCATCGCAAGACACGGACGGCGGCGATCGTCAGCGAAGCGATCGAACTGATCGATCGGCACTACGTCGACGAGGTCGATGCCCAGACGCTTATTGAGGGCGCGATGAGTGGCGTCGTCAGCAAGCTGGACGAGCACAGCAGCTTCTTCGCGGTCGAGGAATACGAGACCTTCCAGGACACGATTCATCAGGAGTTCGCCGGCATCGGTATCTACGTTCGACAGCCCGTCGAAGGTGAACCGGTCAGGGTCGTCACCCCGTTGGTCCGCTCTCCCGCATTGCGGGCCGGCGTGCTGCCCAACGACGAGATCATTCGCGTCAATGGCGAAGACGTCTCCAAGATGGAACTCGATGACGTCAGTGATCGCCTCAAGGGGCCGCCGGGCACCAGCGTCGAAATCGTGATTCGCCGCGACGACGAAAGAATTCCCGTGACGGTCCAGCGTGCGCGGATCGAAATCGAATCGGTTGTCGGCGATCATCGCAATGAAGAACACGATTGGGTCTACCGACTTCGCGACCAACCGGACGTCGCCTACATCCGAATGAAGAGCTTCGGCGAAAAGACGGTCAATGAATTGAATTCGGTTCTGCGAGAGCTGGACAATGACTTTTCCGCATTGGTCTTGGACTTGCGTGGCAACGGCGGCGGATTGCTCTACGCCGCGGGGGATGTCTGTGACATGTTCCTCTCCAAGGGAGACATCGTGTCGACGCGAACACGTGGCGGAGACATCGACGAGTCACTCTCGGCGACGGCCGGAACGCTGGTGGATGAGTCGATTCCCATGGCGATCTTGGTCGATGGCAACAGCGCCAGTGCCAGCGAGATCGTCGCGGCTTGTTTGCAGGACAACTGTCGTGCAACCATCGTGGGCGAGCGAACCTTCGGCAAGGGAACGGTCCAGGAGATTATTCCGCTTGAGTACGGCAAGAGCGCACTGCGTCTGACCATCGCACGCTACTACCGGCCCAACAACGAGAACATCCATCGAGGCCCCGATGCGACCGAAGAAGATCAGTGGGGTGTGACCCCCGATCCGGGATTCCTGGTTCCGATGGACCTCGACGCGATTCGGAAACTCGGTCGAGCCTGGGATGTCGCGTCCTATCCTGCGCTCGCGGGAATTGAAGTACCCGAAGCCGATTCAGATTCCTCGGCGAGTGACGATACTTCGCCGGTCGAATTGGACGCCGAGTCGGAGGCGAATGTCCGCCGCGGTCCGGAGGGCCTCCAGATGGACCCACCTCTCCGAGCGGCCGTTGGGCACCTGCTTCAACTCGAGTCACCTGCCGAAGAGTCCGCACCGACAAACGAGGAGTCTGGCGAAGACGCTCCTGCGTCATCGAAATTGCCGGATGCCGCATAGAGCCGACCTGCCCGAACGACGGATTATGCAGGATTCGGTAGCGGACTTTCGCGGGTTTGTTCGCGCGAGACTAAAAGCGTTTGCCCGATATCGGCGACACAACTATCGTTTAAGCTGTAACGTGCGGGGATTGTCCCCCAACTCCATCGCCGTTCAGGCGATCCTTCTTCACTCGGCTTTTCTCGTCTCGGGAGAGGAAACTCCAACGATGAATCGACGTCTTTCGACCCTTGCTTTTGCTGCCTTCGCCCTTGCAGGCTCGCTGGCGCAAGAGGCGACTGCTCAATCTCAGGCCGTATTGGCCCAACTGTATGGTCGCGGCGTGCACGCGTACTACGCCGGACAATACAGCGAAGCTTACAACCTTCTCTCGTCCGCGATCGGTGCCGGCACCCAAGACCCCCGCGCCTACTACTTTCGCGGCATTGTCCTGAGCAAACAGGGCCGAATGGGTGAAGCCGAAGCCGACTGGACCGAGGGCGCGCGGATCGAAGCCCAACGGGGTGGGGGCGGCATCGGCGCTGCGCTCGCTCGCTTCCAAGGCATGGATCGGCTGAAACTTGAGAACATCCGTCAAAACGCACGCTTCCAAGCCATGGCGACCAAGGCAGTGCGATCGAACCAGCGGATGAACCAGATCGGTGCCGCAGCACCCCCGGTCCCGTCGAGCACCGCACCGGGTGCAGCGACGCCACGAGTCGCAACCCCACCACCAGCTGCGCCAGGCGCCGCTGCGGCCACGAACCCGTTCGCCGACGACAGCGCTCCGGCGATCGCGGGGGGCAGTGCAAAGGTCGATTCGATGGATGCACTTGCCGATGCAGACGCGAATCCGTTCGCCGATGACCCGGCCCCCGCGGCTGCCGCCGGTGGCGCGGATATTGGCGGCGGCGACCCGTTCTCCACGCCGAAGCCCGCTGCCCCCGCAGGCGGCGATCCCTTCAGCACGCCACCCGGTGGTGATGATCCATTTGCAGCACCACCGGGCGGTGACGATCCCTTCAGCGGAAGCCCCTTCTAGGTCCGCGGAACGAAGCAACACGGCTTGAAAGACGCTTACGTTTAAGCCTCACCCTCCCGACTGGGATGGTGAGGTTTCGATCACGCGAAAGTGATCAAGCAACATCAATTCCCGCGGACAGGAGTCTGCGTGTCGAGCGCTCAAAACCGTCTCTCTTTGCGAGCGGTGCGTTCGCTCACCAACCCGCGGCCAGCGGCACGGATGCGTGTCGCGGCCAACGGGTTCGTGCAGTGCCTGGGCCAAGTCCCATTCTGACCGGATCGAATTCACCAATCCGGTTCTGCCAAACCAGAGTCAAACGCTCGCCAAACGGTCGGCGAGCAGCGGATCACTGGCGGCTACTCTCATCGGGTCCGCACCGAGGGTCCCGATCAATTCGTCGACGTAGGTCGACTTCTCCGCCTCGGCGAGCTTCGCCTCGGCGAACGCGAGTCGCTGCTCCAACGACATTTCACTGGCGACCACACGATATCCAGGTGTCGCGAGATAAGTCTTCAGTCTCGTGACGGCGTCCTTCCAGTGCTGAGTGTCGCGGTCTTGTTGCTCAACCAACCGACGCTTGTACCACTCGCTGGCAAGAAGATGCTCGCGGGTGAACATTTCCCGAATCGTTGGGTCTTCGACGGTCCTGCCTTCATAGTCACCGGTGGCCAGGATACTGATGATGGCTCGTAGCGGGGGACAAGCCAGTTCGAAACCGCTGTCCTCGAGATAGCGTTTTGCCACGCGCTGCTGGGCTTCGGCGATGTAGAGAATCCCGTCGGCGAAGGCATCAAAATCCTGCTTCTCGGGTTTCAGGATATCTTCGCTGAATACCTTGACCGGATTGTCGAAGATTCGGCCCATGTACGTGCGGACGAATCGTCTGGTGATTCGATAACCGAGGCGACTCGCGGGAATCGCAACACCGTTGTGCTCGAAGTCTTCGATCTTTTCGAGCATCCCGTCGGCGATCATCGAGGCCGGGTCGCGTTCCTGGGGCGTCATGCGACACCAGACTTCCGGAACGAGCAGCGAAATATCGTGGCCGACTTCGAATCTTGGCCCGACGTGTCCTGCGGCGGTGCTGAAGCCACCGAGTTCGGTGAGGATCATCGAAACGATGATGTTGTTCAAGTCCGTCGAGGGCATCAGGGCATTGAACGGGCCTTTGGTGAGCGCTCCTTCGCTTCCCGCGCCGGTGGTGCTGGGGCTCTTGCCCGTGAGCGAGCACAGGTAGTCCATCACCAGTTCCGGCAACTCTTGATAATGGACCGGCGAGTAAACCGCCAACGAACGGATCCCAGCTTGCTTGTCCGGCGGATTGTTCCGCCGACCGCTCAGCACCGCACCGACGGGGATATGTATCGGCTCGTCGGCCGCGAGTGCACGATGGAACTGAATGCCGCGCCGTGCGACGTACGCATCGCGGGCGTAGACCATGTCGGGACGGTCCTGTAGGTACCGCGGGTTCTTGGTCTGTTTTCCATCAACGATACGAGGATTCGCCGTACTGACGACGTAGCTGTCGCCGCGTTCGATGGCCCGTTTGAGCATCCCCTCCATCGGCCCGGTGAATTTGTCAAACTCGATCGCGTCGTCGACGATCTCTTGCACTTCGCCGGTGTTCAGCGGTTGGAAGTTGCTGATGAAGTTGCCGGGGCGAGAGAGATCCCATTCGGTCTGCTTGTCCAAGCCTCGATGGACGGCATCGTCGGGTCGTTGGAAGAGCCGATACTCACAGTTTTCAATAAACTTGTAGCTTGTTGCCGGCAACAGGGCGTCGCCGACCTTGCCAACCTTCGCCGCGGGCGCGACGACGCTACAGCTGATGTCATCTTCGCGTTGGACCTTCGCCGCCGCGATAAAGTCTTGGCGTAGCTTGAACGTCCGCCAACGCGACTCGTCCAGTCCGATCCGAAGGTAAGTACCGACCAGCGCCCGCTCACCCATCTTCAGTTCGTGCCCGGGCGAACCATTGACGATGTCGACGCCGAATCGTTCTTTCCAGTCCCCTCCGCCGTCGCTGGTGAACCGCTTGATGATCAATGCCATCGAATAGACGTGAGGCGGAATCGTCTCCAGCCACTCGTTGTAGTCGCTGTTGTACTCCGGCGACGACGTCAGCAACTTGATCACGCTGCCGAGACTACGCGCCGGATCCAGCACCTTGCGGCTCGCGCCATCACTGTAGTCCGTCCGACCGCCGTAACTGTCCGACCAACGCGTCGCGTAATCGCGTTCGAAGATTTCGTCCAGTTTGGCAAAGTCCTCGTCTCGATCGCCGATAAAGATCGGACCATACAACATGTAGTCGCGAAGACTCTTGCTGATCTCGCTTTTTCCACCACCGCTGACAGTACACGGTTTGTGACAGAAGACGCCTTCGCCGACGGTCCCGACAAGCCGCCAAGACGGCGCGCTGGGGTGTTTTTCGAGCCGGATCTTGTAGCCACTCGGCGCGATGTAGATTTGCTCCGGCGATAGAGGGATGCGGTGCGTTTCGCCGGCGCGCGTCCACTTCACGCAGCGTTCGGCTAAGGTGACCTTCGCGTCCTCGGCGATATAGATGATCGTGGGATCATTGCGATCAATGCCGTAGCCCTCGGGTTTGACGTCCATGAAATCGGCGTAGTCACGTGCGACATCATCGAACGTACGACCATTGTATTTGCGGCTATCGACCTGAAATTCCTCACCGAGCGAATACGATGCAAATGCCAACGCCCCGCCGGCGTGTTCTTCCTCGGTCGCGCCCATCAGATTGCACGAGTAACTGATCTGGGTCTTCACTTCCTTCTTGCAGTAGCCGTAATAATTGTCGGCGATCAGCGTGACGATCACGCCCGAACGGTCACGACATGTCAGCTTGAACGCACTGCCGTTGTTGTAGCGTTCCTTCTCATCGCTCCAACACATGCCGTCGTTTCGCTGCCGTTGAGTCGCCTCACTTTCGTGCGGCAAACCCAACTCGCGCTTCGTCAGGCTCGTCAAATGCGGCGCCAGAATCACGCAACCGGTGTGGCCGGTCCACGAAACGGCATCCAGTCCGGCATCGTTTTCTGGCACAAGCGGATCTCCGGCGTTGCCGAAAATGGACTCGACGAAATCAAGGTTGCTGACCAGCGTTCCCGGTGCGAAGAATCGCGTCTCCATTCGACGTGCTTCGCAGTACCCCGGTACCGCCGGACACACCAGCGGACGAAGCATCAGTGAGACCCAAGTCAGCGAGGGTTTGTCCGCTTGACTCGTGTAAGGCAGCAGCATCGATTCGTCGGGCGGCGACATCGCGGCGCGGAAGAGTTTGACGAAGACTCCCTTGGGAACCGCAAACTTGTCTCCCGGAATGGGCAGTCCGCCCTCGACAACATGAAACGTGCCGGCGGTCGTCCGGCGATCGGCCCGCGGGTTGTTCAAAACGCCGTTGGTGCATCGGTACGAACTCACCAACTCCGTCTGGAATTGGTCGCCCTCGATCGGCAAACTCAACTCACGGGCCATCCCGTGGCGGTCGAGGGTCAGAGTTTGAGAGGGCAGTTGCAGTGAGTCTCCCTCAAGTTCCAATGCGAAATAACGCGACAAGAAAGACTCGATCCGCGAGTCGATCGGTGCTCGGTGCGCGGCCAGCAGGCGAGTCTTCTCACGCATGCTGTCAAGAATCCCGGTTGCGTACTCGGTCATCGAACTGGTGACCGTTTCATCCGGCGGTAGCAACCCCGCCGCGGCAAGTTGCAGCACCAGATAGTTGCGCAGGTTGGCTTTCTCGGTTTCCGAGTGGCTCTTCGACTTGTCCCACCCGACGGCGCGCTGAAGGGTCGCGGGGTCGCGGTAAAGAGAGAGGTTTTCGCGTAGAAGTGACATTGGAATCGGCCGGTGGGAGAATGCTGACGATCTGCCGACAGAATACCAAAGTGATTTTCGAAGTCAGGTATGACCTTTCCGCGGATGCCCCTTGCGTCGGCGTAGCGTTGTCTCCCACGCCGTTACGCCGGTAAGAT
>JBCBLJ010000487.1:0-6399 GCA_038520195.1 Planctomycetota bacterium | reverse complement strand
GGCACGACTCGATGGAACACTCGATCCGAGCGAAGCTGCCCGGGCGATCGCGCATCTGCTATCGCGCAGGCATAGCGACCAGAGTGATTACGACATTGTGGTGCCAGCGCGGTTGTTGGCACAGCACCAGCGGACCCAGCAGATTTTTACCATCGTGATGTCGGCCGTTGCTGGTATTTCCCTGCTGGTTGGCGGTATCGGCATCATGAACATCATGCTCGCCAGTGTGACTGAGCGTACGCGAGAAATCGGAATTCGTCGCGCGTTGGGTGCGAAGCGAGGCGATATCGTCCGTCAGTTCCTCGTCGAAACGCTCGTTCTCAGTAGCTGTGGCGCCGCGCTCGGCATTCTGCTCGGGTTCCTCGGCCCACTGATGTATGACGGCCTGATCTTTGTCGTCCGCGAAGGTTTCCCAGATAAATTCGCAGCGCTCCCCGACGCGATTCGCGAAGCCGAACCGGCGATCGTTTACGAGACGATCCCGATCGCGGTGCTCATCGCGATCATGGTCGGTCTAGTGAGCGGTCTCTACCCCGCGATTCGCGCCGCGAGAATGAATCCCATCGAAGCGCTTCGACACGAGTAGACATCGAACGGATTCATTAGGAAGTGAGACTCAGTCGGCACCGCGATCAGGCGTGAAATGCCTTCATGCCCGAGAGCAAGCGATCGTTCTCCTCCAATGTGCCGACGGAGATCCGCACGCAGTTCGGTAGTTCCCATCGCTGCCCGCCGCTGATCAAAACACCTCGGTCTGCGAGGAATTTAACCAGCGGTGTGCAGTCAAAGCCGAGATCGACCCAACCAAAACAAGTGATGCTCGGCGTCATCTTGTAGCCCCACTTCGGGAAAGCGACTCGCCACGATTCTTGAACTTCGCGCGTGAGCTTAAGCGTCTTCGCCAAGTGCCCGTCATCTTCCAGCGCCGCGGTGGCGGCCAGAATTGCCGGCATGTTCATCGACAACCGCCCTAGCATATGGGGTGTCAACCGATCGATCAGTTCGGTGGAACCGATGCCGTATCCCAAACGCAGTCCCGCCAAGCCATAGATCTTCGAAAACGTTCGCGTCACGAGAACGTTGGGCAATGACTTGGCCAACTCAAGCGCCGAGACTTCTTCACCATTCTCGACGAACTCGATGTATGCTTCGTCCACCAAGACCAATGCGGTCGACGGAGCCGCTTCGCAGATCTGCGCGACTTGATCGAGCGAGATCACCGAACCGGTGGGATTGTTCGGATTGCAGACGACAATGATCTTGGTGTCGCTGTCAATTGCTTGAAGCATCGCCGGGACATCCAGTGTCATTTGATCCGTGAGCGGAATCATCCGTCGTTCGATTTTGGAGCCGGGCATCCGGGCCGCCTCACCGCCCACCGCCGCGTAACTCGGATAGGGCTCGACGACGTTGCCACCCGCGGACGTGTACGCCCAGACCGAAGCGTGCAACAGCTCCGAGGAACCAACACCGAGGACCAAATCTGTATCACTCGGAGGTAACTCGGGTGATTTCAGCGAAAGCTCCGTGCTCGGTTCGACGAATGGCAGTCCGAGTTTTTGCCGCAGCTTCATCGCCAGCTCAAACGATTCACTGAGCGGGTAGCGGGCAAACTGCATCGGGTCTTTCGCCAAAGCGTCAATCGCCGCGGGCGAGGGACCGAGCGGGTTCTCGTTAAACAGGATTCGCGCCGGTCTCAGTTCGGAGGTCTGCCCCGTTTCAGCACCGCGCAGTTCCCCCCAAAGACCAGACAATAGAAAGGGGCTCGCAGCGACGCCGCCGGCAAAAACACGACGATTCAGTGGCACGGGTCATCTCCCAGAGAGGCGGAACGATCAAAAAAAGAGATACCGCTTGGTCCCCCAAGCGTCCGCCTACTCGCCAAGTTAGACACCACCGAATCCCGGCGAAACAGCTGGCCAAACGCTGGTGGCATCACCACCCGCGTTGCGGCGAACCGGAACATAATCCGCCGCTAGTCGCCGCCCTTCCGCAAAAGGCGACCGCCGCTTCGTCTCAGTTCGGTTTCAAACCGCCGCTAACTCTCGTCAGCTGCCAGAAACGCCCGCCCATCGCGAACCGCCAACGGTACGCGTCACAGCAGATCACCGATGCCACGTTTTTCTGAAAGGTCCGCGTAGCATCCTCGTACCTGATTTCAAGCGAACCAAAAACCACTTGGAAACAGGAACCAAACCATGCCTCGCTCGATCCAAACCCGTCGCGCACAACGGACCGGCTTCACGTTGGTCGAATTGCTCATTGTGGGCGCGATTGCAACGACCACCGTCAGCCTGCTGCTTCCCGCCGTTCAAAAGATGCGTGAGTCCACCAACGAGGCTCTTGCCCGCAGCTACTGTGTTCACCTCGCTCAAGAGGTGCACGCGTACCGACAAGCTCATGGTCAGATGCCCCCGCCGATCTCGTCCGAGAGTGACTTCTGGGCGATGCAAGCCGTTGTTGCCGACGCCGCCATCACCGATGAGGGCTCCATTCTGTTGGCAGGCCACCAACTTCAGTACGCCGGTGACGGTGACCAGTTCACAATCCTATGCGACCCGGTCGAGCCGGGGCTGACCGGGTCTCAAGCGATGACCGTCTTGGGTTCTGCGGCAAAGACACCTTCCGATGACGATCTGGTCGCAACGCCGATTCCGCAGGCCGACGTCAACCGCGAAGCCGCGCTCACGAAGATCCAGGTCGAAACGTGGACCACGGTCGCGACGCTATTGGATCGCGACGACGCAGCGGCCAAAGCAATCCCGTCTATCTCCGCGTTAGACGCCTTCGACGCGCTGGACGCAAATGTCGACGGTGAATTGACAATGGATGAAATCTGCGGTTCGACTCAGAGCGTGATTCCCGCGTCACTCGCCGCTCGCATTCGACATCATCTGCGGATCGGAGCCGGGGGCGAAACGATAGCGACCACACCGGGTATCCGCCGCGCCGAGACCCATGGATCGGAATGACAAGGGCTGGCCCCGATCGGAGAGTACCAACGTGAATCCCTCCTGACCGCAAAGCTCGGGAGGGATTTTCACGTTCCGCGAGGCCACGATTCATCTAATTTCGACTCACGATAGGATGTCGTGTAACACGTTGCCGTGGACGTCGGTCAAACGCATGTCACGCCCGCTGTATCGAAACGTCAACTTTTCGTGATCCACGCCCAGTTGGTGGAGCACTGTTGCCCAAAGGTCGTACACCGTGCATTTGTTTTCGACCGCGTGGTAGCCCAGTTCATCGGTCGCGCCGTAAACGGTCCCACCTCGGACACCGCCGCCTGCCATCCAAACGCTAAAGCCAAACGGGTTGTGATCGCGCCCGTTGCTGCCTTGCGAAAAGGGTGTTCGTCCAAACTCTCCCGCCCAGACAACCAACGTCTCGTCGAGCAAACCACGCTGCCGTAGATCGGTAATCAGCGCCGCGATGGGCTGGTCGACCTGAAAGCTCATGGCGCGATGGCCGTTCTTGAGGTCGCCATGTTGATCCCATGGATTGGCCGCCCCACCGGCGCCGATTCGCTTGGTCAAACAACTCAATTCGATGAACCGGACGTCACGTTCAACGAGTCGTCGCGCCAGCAGGCACTGTCTCGCGTAGGCGGCCTTTTCCGGGTCGTCCGAATCCAGTCCGTACAATTCGCGGGTCGCCTTGGATTCGTTCGAAATGTCGCACAGATCAGGGACCGCCGATTGCATCCGAAACGCCGTCTCGTAGTTTTTGATGGCCGCCTCGACTTGGGCATCACGAGAGTGTGCGAGAAAGTCCTCATCGAAAGATCGAGCAAACTCCAATCGACCGCGCTGAATCGACGAGACGTCGCGGGGTTGAATGTTGCGAATCGCTTCGGCTTGATCCGCTTTCAGGATCGACCCTTGATGTTGGGCCGGTAAGAACCCGTTGCTAAACAGAGCAACGCCGCCGTGAGGCGGGATCGCCGAACCGCTTTGCAAGACCACGTAACCCGGCAGGTTTTGGTTCTCGCTGCCAAGTCCATAGGCGCACCAGGCTCCAGCGCTGGGATGGCCCATGAAAGGAAAGCCGCTGTGCATGACGAAGTTGCCCTGCGCGTGCTCGTTGACATTGGTGGTCATCGAGCGGATGACCGCAAGTTCATCGGCGACCTTGCCTGTCTCCGGAAACATGTCGCTGATCTCGATCCCGCTCTCACCCCAGCGCGAGAACTTGAAGGGGCTCGCCATCACGTTGCCATTGCGATTGAACTGGGTTCGCTCAACCTTCACCGGCATGGGTTGGCCATGCAGGTCCTCGAGTTTTGGCTTCGGATCGAATGAATCGACGTGCGAAACGCCGCCGGACATGTAGCAAAAGATCACGTGTTTCGCACGCGGGACGTGATGAGGCTTTTTCAGCGCGGCGTTCGCCGGTAAGACGTCGGCAGTCGGTGCGCCTGTTGCTACGTCACCGCCGGGCGTATCCGCGCTTGATCGTTGGTCGATCATTCCCGTCAATGCAACGGCGCCAAATCCCGTCGAACAAGTTTCCAATAGACGTCGGCGCGAGCAATGGTCGTTTCTATCGAACATAAAGAAACTCCTTCAAAGTCAGGATCGCTCGAGCCAATTCATTCCAGGACTCGCGAGAAAGATCGCCGGTTGGCAATCGTCCGAGAGTGGCAATCTGTGTTTCGATGTCGCCGATCTCTCGTCGCAGCATGTCGATCGACTCTCGGTCGGCTCGCGAAAGTGCTGCTCGAACCTCTTGATCGGAAACGAAGCGAACATTTCCAGTCGCCGTTGCCTCGATCTCGTCGGGGCTCAATGCTCGATCATAGAGGTTCGCCTTGTACACAAGGCCGCTCAGCAATCGTCCCGGTGACGACGGTAGATGGCGTACTCCGAAGCTGACAACGGCCTGACCCTTCCTGAACTCGATCGGCCCATCGCTTTTGTAAGATCGACCATAAGGTTGCCCGTTGCGGTAACCCGTGATCATCCCGTTTGGTTGGTACGTGATCGCGATATGAATCGGCTTTTGCTTCGCATCTCGTTCCTTGGGGCCGCTAAACGGTTGAGTGCGCGCGAAATTGTTACTTCCTGCAAGCCACTCTTGTGGGTCTCGTTCGCCAAAAACGATGGAGTCGAAGACGGCACCATTGGGCGTCTGAAGGGTCATCACACCTCCACCGCGTTGCCGGAGCTTATCAATCCGCACCCAGGCTTCGAGCGTTTTCGCCTTGATCGTTTGAGTGATCGGCTTGGTCACCAGATAGCCTTGGCCGTCGAGCCGCAACCCGCCAGAAAGCGTCGCCCCGTCCCGGAGTGCGCCGTCCATGGTTCCAAGACTGTCCGCAATCGAGTCGGTGAAATCCCAGCTCGCGACCGGCTTGGGAAGACGCGACGCCGCTTTCGCCGGATCGGCGTCAAGTTCGGCTTGCAATCGCGCCTGCACCGGCTCAAGGATCGCGTCGATGCGAGTCTGACAATCGATCGCACTGGCTTGCAACTCGGATCGACGTGCCACAGCATCCTCAAGTGCGCGTTGTGTCGCGCTTCGGTAACGTGATGCTCGATCCACTTCGGCCGGCGTCACGGCGCGGGCGAGAGCGATGCGGAAGAGACGTCCGATGCGCTCTTCATCGCCCCCGAGGCGTTCGTTCAATACGCGTCCCGCGAGCCCCTTCGCATAGCGAGTCACGGCGGCATCGTTCATCATCGTCAGCGATTGAGCAGGGACGTTGGTTACATCGCGACGACCAACCGAACTGAAAGGCTCCGGGAAATCAAAGACCCGCAGAAATGGATCGAGTGCGTTCCGTTTGACGCGAATGTACACACTCCTTCGCGTTGAGTCGCCGTTTACCGGAGGGCCACCTCGCCGCTTATCCAGACTCGCCGAAACCGCTAACAGTGAGTCCCGGATCGCCTCGGCTTCCAAACGTCGCACATTCGCGTGAGACAGTAGACGGTTGTCCGGATCGGTGCGGTCCGCTGACTCCGATGAGGTCGCGGACTGCTGCCAAGTCTTACTCATGACCATCATTCGAACCAACGTTTTCAGCGACCAGCCCCTTCGCTGAAACTCCAGTGCCAGCCAATCGAGCAGTTCGGGATGACTTGGCTGATCGCCCAGACGACCAAAATTATCCGGAGTGCGAACAATGCCCTGGCCGAACAAATGGTGCCAGACACGGTTGACGATCACTCTTCGTGTCAGCGGGTTGTTGTCGCGCAACAGATCGTCTGCGAGTTGAAGCCTCGCGGCGCGATCCGACGCGTAGGGTGCTGCATCGATCGCTTCCAAGAATCGGTTCGGCACCAGTTCGCCGGGTTTCTTATGATCGCCGCGAACGTAAATCGGTTGTTTCCTGCCGCCGACGTCCTCGAGCCCCGGCACCCGCGTCGGAGAGGGGATCGCGTTTTCAAGTTCACG
>JBCBLJ010000449.1:0-6822 GCA_038520195.1 Planctomycetota bacterium | reverse complement strand
TGGATCGCGGCCGGCAATGCGAAAGGGACGATCAGCGTTTTTGAACGCGAAGACAAAGATTCTTTCCAGCCGAGCGAATCGGCCAAGCTTCACGAAAGTGCTGTGACTTCGCTGCTGTTCGAACCCGAAGAACTCCGTTTCTTTTCCACCGGTGCCGATCAAAAGCTCTTGCTGACGCACGCCCGGGGCTCGCTTCAGCCCGAAGATCGTGGTCGCGGCGCCAGCCACAAAGACCATGTCACGGCGATGGTTCTTGTGCCCGGCGAACGTTTTATCTCCACCAGCCGCGACAAGACTTGCAAGACGTGGACGCGCGCCGGTGGCACTCGCCCGGCCACCTTCGATGACGCGGTTCCCGAAGTCGTCGACGCATGCGTCACCCTCGTGCACAAACGACCGCATCTTGTGATCGCCGGCTCGGACAACTCGGTCCGTTTCATCTTGCTGGACGCCGCCGGTCGATTCAGCTCGATGACGCATCGGCTCTACGATGCGTACGACCGGGCGGCCGATTTGTTGAAAGAGTCGGATGTCGCACGCCGCGGCGAAGCCATCCATGCACTGGCCGAGTACGCCGACAGCCGCGCCGTAGAAATGCTCTCCGGCCAAATCGGAAAAGAATCCGATCCGTCGCTGCGACGCAAAGCCACCGAGTTGCTTGCCGGATGCGGTCACGCGCGCGTCGCCAAATTACTCGAGCCACTACTTAAAAACAAAGACGAAAAGGTCCGCGAAGCGGCGTTCGATGGCTTGGTCCTCCTCGCCGACAAAGACGACTTGCGTCCGTTCGACCTTGCGATCGCTGCCAGAAAAGCCAACGTCGGTATCGCCGCTGTCGAAGTCTTGGGCAAACGCGCCAAGTCCGACGACCGCGCCATGCAGTTGCTCGTCCGCGCGATGGACAAGGATCCCGATGAGTTGCGTGCCGCGGCACTTCTCGAACTCGAAAATGCCTACGACAAGAAGTCACCCGAACCAACTTTGATCGCCGGAAAAGCGGAACGCCGCGACACGCGGCGTCGCGCTTTGATACGTGCCTTCCAGCGCGGCTTACTCTCCGAAGCACGCGTCGCCGGCATGGTCCGTCGAGCCGGTGACGACAGCGACGCCGAAGTCCGACGCACCGCATTCCTTGTCGCGCTCACCTCCCGCAAGAAACTCGCGAAGGCAGTTCGCGAACGAGACGAAACACTGCATCGTCAACTCTTCGAACTGGAGAACGTTGAGCTGCGGCCCGCGAAAGTCTCCAAGCCAAAGCAACCACCGAAAGTCAAGCCGACCAAGATCTCGCTCGACGCCGAAGACTACGAGCCTTTGTTGTCGGCGATGGCGTCCCGCCAAGTTGACACCTGTTTGCTGGGCGCACGATGTCTGGCGTTAGTCGGTGATCGTCGCGCACTCGGCACCTTGCTGCAGTTGAGCCGCGAGGACGACGGCGAAACAAGGGTGCAGGTCTGCCAAGCCTTGGAGGCATTGGAAGACCATCGCGCCGCGCAGCGACTTGAGACGATGATTCAAGACAGCGAGCCCGCCGTCCGCGACGCCGCTTACTCGGCGATCGAAACCATCCACGACAGCGGTCCTCTCGATGCCGCTGACCTCGGCCTCGGGTGTGCGCACGCGGACGTTCGCCGCCGCGCGCTAAAAACCCTCACCACAACGATGCGAAAGGCAAAATCAAAAGCCGATCGTGAGCGTTGCGACGTGATGATGTTGCGAGCGCTCAACGACGAAGACGAATCGGTCTGCGGCGAGGCCTTCAAATCGTTGCTGGGAATGAAGTCAAAGAGACCGACGGAGGACAAACTCGCGTTCGCGCTGCAGAGCATCAAACCAAGCGTCCGACGAGAGGTGCTCACCGAAGCGATGGCGGCGGACAAGCAAGACTGGGCCCAAGCAATGCTCCGCGACTTGCTCGACGACGCGTCGCCGAAAGTACGCGACGACGCCTACGAACATCTGCTCTCAAAATCAAAGGGACGCGACATCGAAGTCATGCGTGTCGCGCTCGGTTCCAAGCATCATGACATCCGTTTACGCGCAACCGAAAGCCTCATCCGGCTGAAGACAAAAGCCTCACAAGAACTGCTGGTCACCGCCACCGGCGACACCGAAAAGGCCGTCCGCGGAAAAGCCGTCACGGCCCTAATCAACCTCAACAACATCGATACGCTGCGACAAGCAATGTCCAGCCCGCACAGCGACGTGCGCTTGCCGGCCGCCTGCGCTCGGGCGCTCTATCACGACGACTCGGCCATCTCACCGCTGCTGGAGACTGCGCTCGCGACGGAACCGGAGCGCGACGCTGACAAGAAGCCGTGGGAACGCGATGCCGTCATCGCACTCAATGGACTCGGAATGCTCGGCCGCGAAGACTTTGTACCGCAGCTAATTCCGCTTTTGGCCAGTAAACACGCGGGAATCCGGCTCGGCGCCGCGAGTGCCATCTCACGCTGCGCTCGACCGCCACAGATCGAACTGCTCAAAGAGCACGTCCAGCACCACGACAACCAAGTTCAGTATCGCATCGCACTGGCGCTTGCCTATTGTCTCGAGCCGATCGCGTTGCCGATCGTTTTCTCGGCCAAAGCCGCGAAGGTGCTTTCAAGCAAAGACGTCTTCTCGGCGGCAGTCGTTTCCGGAGATCAAGCCGAACCTCGCGTGATCGCAGCACTGGATGGCGAACCCTGGATCGAGAACGCAGCGCTGATCACGCTGCTCTTTCGGCAATGGCTAGGCGAAGACGACGGACCATCAAAAATCCTTGCCGCACTCTCGGCCGCCGAACCTCGGGTGCGACTGTTCGCGGCGGAGATGCTGGAATCGTTCAGTGACGCCGAAGAGTTTGAGTCGCACCTCATCGAGCTGTTCAATGATCGCGGCGACAACAAACAGCCGTGGAGCATTTCCGAAAATGCCATTCGCTCCGTCGCAAGCCTGCTCGTGTTCGGCCCGCCGCACGTTCAAACACAGGCCATTACGTTGCTGGAGTACCTGGCCGAAGAGAAGCAAGAGCATTGGGACTTTGCCTGGGACGTCTTCCAAAGTTGCTACACCGAAGAGATCGAGGCCGCCGAGAAATCCGCCGCCGACACCCAGCGAAAGCCCGCCTCGGATGCCGACGAACTCCGTCATCTCGCCTTCGGCACGTACGTCGGGCTCGTCCGTGAACAGGGCGGTTATCACCACCGAGGTACAAAACCCGGCTTTTCAATGTCGGTCGTCACGGTCAGGCAAACCGCCATCCGCCGCTTGGTTCGAATGGCGGAAGGCGACGAATCGATCACGCAAGCCACACGCGCGATTCTTATCCAAGCGTTGGGCGACCCGCTGACCGAAGTTCGCACGCTAGCTTTTGAACGACTCAGCACACTCGGCGTCAATGACGAAGACCGCGCCGCGGCGGCCGTCGAATGCGGACACAAAGACCTCGCCATCGACGCGATGAAGCTGCTCTCCAGCGGCGCAGGCAAGAAAGGCCAAACCGTTCTCGAGGACATCGTCTCGACGAGAGACGATTCGCTTTCGAAGGAAGCCGCCATTTTGCTGTTTGAACTAGCGGGGCTTCACGTTGCTGCCGCCGCGGCATTGGAGTCACCGTTTGCCGGAGCACGGTCGCTGGCCGTCAGCTGGCTGGCGGAAAACTACAAGCAAGACGCGAAGTGTCGCAAAGCACTCGTGGCCGCTTACGAGAGTCGGCACAAAGAAGTCCGGCGACACGTCGCAGTCGCCCTCGCGACCGAGAAAGACAAGAACGCCTTCGAAATGCTCTCGCAGCAACTCGCCGAGGCATCTTCTCGACGAATCCAAAGCCAGATCATCGACGCGATGGTTGCGTTGGGTGATGCTCGTTCTTCCAAAGTTCTCCTTCAAGCAATCCGGGACGATCAAGAGGGTCAACTGCAACCGGGACTTGTCTTTGCAGCGATTGGAGCACTGCGAAACGCGGACGTCGTCGATGACTTGCTTGTCCTTTTGGAAAAGGACGAGTGGCGAGACGACATTGCCCAAGCACTCACCAAAATCAGCGGCTACGACCAACCGATCGAAGACCCCAACGATGAACGTAGCGATCGCCGTTGGCTTGAAAAGCAACACCCCCGAAATGATGCCGTGCTCGCCAAGTCACTGGCGCGATACCAAGACTTGAATCTACCCAAACAGTTGCAGCCATTGCTCAGGCATGCGAGATGGGCCCTAGGCGATGATGTCGATGAAGTCCTCGGCCTGTTAGTGGTGCATCCCGATGAGACCATCCGGTTAAAGGTTGTCAACGCGATCGGCTGGCGACTTCACAAGCGAAGCGGTCCCGCCGAAGCGCTGCAAACGGCGCTTGAGCATCGTGACCCCGACACGAAGTTCGCGGCCGCCGTCGGACTCGCGTGGGGCGGCCACGACGATGGACTGCAAGTGCTGATGTCCGGTGTCGAGTTAATGGCCGACCTCGAACAACGCAAACGTGGCGTCGAAGCACTCGGCAGGCTCGCGGACGAACGCGCACTGGACATGCTGTTGAAACTCGCCAGCGAAGACGGCCACGCGCTGCAGGACACCGCCGCGGAAGCCGTCGGTCACCTTGGTCAATCGGCGCAAGCCGAAGAGATTTTCGAATTGCTGAAACGATTGCTTCGAGCCGATGGCTCGGCGTCGATCCGCGCCTTCATCGGACTGAGATACTTCGACACCCCAAGCGGCTGGCAGCTCATACGCGAAACAGTAAGGAAGCGGCTCGACGACGGAGAGATCTACCATCGGCAAGTGGATCAACTTGGGCACAATGATACTCCCGAAACCCGACAACTGTTGATCGACATTCTCTCGACAGACGCAGGGGACATCGCTTTGCCGGCGGCCCGTCGTGTGTTTGGCGTTGAGTCTCTCGAACCAGACTACGCCGTGCTCCTGGCCGACTACTTTTCCGATGACGCGTTGGTCCAGGACCAACAGTGTTTGAAACGAGTCTGCGAATCCGGCGATCCCAAACGCATCTTTGATCTCCTCGCCCGAACACAATTTCCCAATGAACTCGCCGCGGCGCTCAACGCCCGCGCTCCGGCCCCCGTCGCCGAAGCCGTCGCTGCCCTCGAAAGCCCCCACCAAGAAGTTGTCCAAGTCGCGGCTTCACTGATCGGCCGCTCTGGAGAAAAAGGCAACGCCAAGGGGTTGGGCCGAGTTATCGAGCATTGGATCGCGCGATGGGAAGAGAAACTTCGCGAAATCGTGTTCGAAGGCGGCTATTACTTCTACGTGCTTGAAACCACTACCAACTTGCTCAGCCGACTCGCGTGGCTCGCCGGGAAATTCGACGACACCAAGTCGCTCGAACTACTGCTCTCCCGACAGCCGCAGGAGAGACACTTCGAGCCGGTTCGTCGAGCCGCTATCGAAGCGCTCGCGGATTGCAAGCTGAGTAAAAAGGCGTTGACCGCCATCGAGGCCTACACGAACGACCAAGACGCGGTCATCCGGCGACTCGCGGTAGAAATTCTCGCCAAGAATGATGCACCGAGGGCATCGAAATTGTCGGAAACACTCCTTTCCGATCGTCGCGTCTTCGACCGACTGCGACGTTACGAGGACATCGATACCTCTGCCGCCTCAATCGGCGTCGTCGACCACCCGCAATACCAGGCCATCGCGCTTCCGCAGCTTGTCATCGACACCCAAGTGCAACCACTTACCGATGTCGCCCTTGATAGCGACCTCGCTGACAGCGTTCGACTCGGGGCCATCGAGGGGCTCGCGCAAGTCGGCGGCGCAGAAGTCTACGAACAGTTGGCGGCGATCGGCAGCGATGAGTCCGTCGACGAAGAACTGCGCAAGGCGGCTTGGCGTGGACTAAGGCGTGCCAAACGAACGGCGGAGGAAAGCAAGTCATGATCGCACCCAAGAAAGACAATGACGATCAGCCCGCAGATCACACCGACGTCGAACTAAGCTACGCCGGCCAAAGTCAATTGCTCAGCGAGGGCGACTCTTCGCGTCTCGCGTTGTTCGGCAACTTGCAGCGCGACCCGGTTTTTCTCGATGGCACCGTGAAAGACCCGCTGCGATTGCGCGAAGCCATGGGCGCGATGTACGCCGTCGTCGGCAGCGACTATCGCTACGTCCCGAAAGACCGCACGGCGTACAACGCCTACCGCCGCATGCGGAACCAGTCCGCCAACCTCAACGCATGGCAAGCCCAGCAAGCCTATTTCGCGTGGCTGATGCGGAACGATCCGCTCGCCTACCTGATCCTCGATCCGGTCATCACCGTCCATCCTGACTGTGTCTTTATGGAGGTGTTCAGCAAAGACGAAGGATCGTACGCCAATCTGACCGTCGACATGAGTGCCTTTGAGCTCGAAGGCGACCCGGTCTGCGGAACCACAAACATCGACTTCAGTCAAACGCTTTACGACAGCGTCCAGCAATTTCGCAGCTATCGAACCACAAGACTGACCGTCGGCCAAGAAGCCGTCAAAGTCGCGACCACTGGCCAAGCAGAAGTCCTCGAAAAACAAATCCGCGTTCCCGACTCCTGGATGCGTGGCTTCCTGCAAGTTCAATCGTCGACGCTGTTGCCGATGGACTCGTTCCGCCTCACCGCGATGGACCTTTACAACATCCTTCGGCACCTGCGCATGAATGGTGACCGCAAGGGCAAACGTCGCGGCCTGCGATTCGAACTCGTGCCCGGCGAAATGCCCCGCGTGGTGCTCGAACCCTGGGAAACGGTTATCGAAACGGGCGCCGAAATTTATCAAGGCCGTCAAGCAAAGGTGATCCGCGTGTGGGGGCGACGTCGATTGATGCTGTTACGCCGCCTGTTGCCGTTCG
>JBCBLJ010000521.1:0-6013 GCA_038520195.1 Planctomycetota bacterium | reverse complement strand
GTGGTGAGGGAATCATTGGTCGAAAGCTTCCGCAATCAGAAACGCGGCTCGTTCGATCTGTTCGGAGCTGGTTGTCCATCCTAACGAAATGCGGATCGTGCGACCGATCTCTCCGTCGCTGCGTCCGATCGCGCGAAGCGAGCGAGTGAACTCGTCCGGTGGTAATGTGGATTGAGCGATTGCGACGGCAAGCTCGCGAGATGCCTGTTGCAGGTAACGTGCTTCGCGGGGCATCTCGATCGCGAGCGTATTAGGCAATCGCGGCGACTGGTCGCACAGTACCGTCGGCGGTTGATCAAGTTGCGAGTGGAGTTGCTCGACAAAGCTATCGCGAAGTTCGGCCATGCGATCATTCGCTTCCACACAGCACTTGGAGGCGAGCAGCGACGCAGCACCGAGTCCGATGCATCCGGGCACATTTTCGGCGCCCGGGCGAAGCCCCATTTCACGCGGCTCACCGAAAGTGATCGGGTCCAATCGCAAGCCACGTCGCACATAGACCGCGCCGGCTCCTTTCGGCCCATAAAACTTGTGTCCGCTGATCGACACCGTGTCGGCGCGAAGCTGTTTGACGTCGACGGGGACTTTGCCGAAAAGCTGCGTCGCGTCGCAGTGCAGACAGATGCCGTGGCTGTGACACAAGTCCGCGACCGCCCGAATCGGCTGGATGGTTCCGAGGACGGGATTGGCTCCCTGCAAACAAACCAGTCGCGTTTCGTCGCGGATCATCGATTGAACCGTCTCCGGGTCGACGATTCCGTTGTCGTCACACGGAAAAGACTCGACGACCCAATCGGGATCGCGTTCGGCCAAACGCTGAAGCGGTCCAAGAACCGACTCATGCTCGAGTTCGCTGACCAAAACGTGACCGGGTTTCGCCTCCAGAAGTAGCCCCAGGATCGCAAGGTTATTCGCTTCCGTGCCGCCTCCGGTGAACACGATTTCGAACGACTCACAACCTGCCATGGCGGCGATACCCTCGCGAGCACCTTCCAGAGCTTCGACGACGGCGTTGGCCTGCGCGTGTTGCTGCGCAGGCAGCATGAAATGGGTCGCCCAATAGGGCTCCATGGCCTCAAGCACCGAAGGTGCAAGCGGCGTCGTCCGATTGAAATCGAGATAGAGTAGAGACACTGAATGGGGCGTCCGGCGTCGCTCGGCGGCTGGCTGATCGTGGGGAGGGGAAATCTGCCGATGCAACAAAATAGTCGTCTGTCATTCCCTGGCTAGCCGCGACAAGCGGCCGCGCATCACTCGGGAATGGCAAAACCATCCGGCAACCCACCCAAAAGAACTATCCGAAAGGGTGATTTGCACGTTTTTCACGTGATTCGGCTGCACAAGCGAACGACCTCTTGGCCGGTTCCGGATGCGGGTTCCGTTTGCATTAGCCGCTGATAAAGGAGATAATGCGGTGCGTGCGTCATGGGAAGCCGATTCCCTAGTTATGCGTCCGACCAGTTCCTTGCTTGAACTGTCCGATGAACGGATTGCTGGTCTCTTCTTCTTATCACTTGGAGTACAAGCAAATGAAACGTCAACGATCGGGTTTTACCCTCGTCGAATTGCTGGTCGTGATCGCGATCATCGGCATTCTGGTCGGATTGCTACTGCCCGCAGTGAACGCAGCTCGGCAAGCAATGCGGAATGCCCAGTGCAAGAACAATCTTCGTCAGCTCGGTTTGGCGACGTATAACTTCCACACCGACAGAAAGCACTTTCCGCCCTACGCTTCGAAATATGGACTGTACCCGTTAGCGGCGCCGGACCCGGCGAATCCTGGGGCTGGCAATGTTCCGCCTCACATTAAGATCGGCGGTTATGGTGTTCCACTGCTTTCGTACATCGATCAGCAGCCCGTCGCCGAGCGTTGGGAGCAAGCGAAGTACCCGATTATTAGCACGGACCCGGGTGACGGATTCGGCGGTTCCGGTCGTGGATACAGTCGCCTGTCGGCACCCAACATCGCAACCTTCCGCTGCCCCAGTTTCCCGAAAGAGAACGGGCAGTACGGAAACAACAGCTACACACCGAATACTGGTGCCGCGGAGGTGATCAATGAAGCGGCATCGCCCCGAGTCATTGTGTCGATTCCGGCGATCACCGGAACGCTGTCTGCTCCTGCCGCTTCCTTCTTCTATGAAGCCGAATCCAAGAACAACGGGCTCTACAAGATCGGCTACGCGGGCCCGCCGCGGGTGTCCTCCGGCGCAAACCCTTACTATCGCCGGAACGTGACGAAGATGACGTTGGAAGATGTCAAAGACGGACTCACCCAAACCATGATGCTTTGCGAAAACGCCCAAGCCTTCTCTTGGCATCGAGCCGGATTCTTGAGCGCGGCGGACATGACCGTTGCGGCTGGCGTGACCGATTTGCCCTGGGAGAACACTGACGGGGCTGCCGATGTTTCCGGTTCGATTCGCGAAGCTTATCTTGCCGCGAAATTCACCACGGGTTCTGTCTGGCATTACCAAGATGACAAGATGGAGCGGAGCGATTCCCTCGATCCGTTGCCGCCGGCCGTCACGCCGGTGCACAAGATCAACGGTGGTGGTGCGACTCAGCTCGAAGACGTCATCAATCTCAAAATGGATGCGTCAAATTTCGCGTCGTTGGCTCGTCCCTCAAGCCTGCACCCATCGCTCGTCAACGTCTGCTTCGCTGATCAATCGGTTCGTGCGGTCGTTGAAACGATCGATTATCGCGTGTACCAAGCGATGCTGACGCCCAACGGTGCCAAGAGCGAAGTTCCCGTTCATGAGTTTGTTCTCACGGATCAACTCGATTGATCGCACTGCTTCACTCGCTTCCCGGGTCCGCTGACAGAAGTGTGGACTCGGGCGACAGCTTCACGCGGCACGCATCCATCGCCGCCGGTAAAAGCACGGACTGTCCACGGTTCAGCAACATCGAGCCCGAGTCCGTCTCAAGTGTGACTTGGCCGTTCGGTACCGTTAGCACGTGGAACTCACCGTCGCCACCGACGGTGTCTTCGCCAGTCTCGAGTGTCCGCAGACGAAACTTGTCGCAGCGAATCAGGTTCTGCCAGCCTTCGGTGGCCGGGTCACTCTTGCGCGGCTGAACCGGCCCCGAATCATAGTCGGAAACTTCCAGCGATTGCTCGACGTGCAGTGGACGCGGATTCCCATCGCCACCCAGGCGATTCCAGTCGAAGAGTCGAAACGTCGTGTTACTCGATTGCTGAATCTCAGCGATCACCAACCCCGCGCCTAGCGCATGGACCGTCCCCGCCGGAATGAACACACAATCGCCTGGATCGGGGTGGAAGGAATGCAGAACCGAATCGGTCTCACCCGCGGCCATCGCTTCACTTAACGCCCGCCGGTCGGTGCCGGCTTTGAGCCCAGCGTAGATGAGGCTCTCGGGTTCGGCGGCGACCACGTACCAGGCTTCCGTTTTTCCGCGATCGGGCACTTCCATGGTCGCCCCGTACGCATCGTCGGGATGAACCTGGACGGAGAGGACCCGATTGCAATCGAGATACTTCAGCAGCAGCGGAAAACCGTCCGCCTGAGAGGATTCTCCCATCAGCCATTCGCGTCGGCTGCCGATCAGTTCCGCGAGAGTTTTGCCGGCGAGCGGGCCGTCGTCGACAACACTCTGGTCGTCGCCATGGTCAACGATTTCCCAGCTTTCGGCGTCGTTACCCTCCGTCCCAACCTCTTTTCCAAGCAAACTTCCCAGCCGCGATCCGCCCCAAATGGTCTGCTTGATCAACGGACGAAACCGAAGGGGGTATGGAGAAATCGAATTCATCTTTGATTTAGCGGTGACACGTGGAGTAAACTCTCGTTTGTAGATTAGACGACTTGGCTTTCGCCGCTGAGTGACACATCACCGCCTTCCGTGTTCATCTCTCGATGAAGTATCTTTCGCGGCAGGTGTCGGTTCCGATCGTCTTCCGAATTCTATCCAGACGCTGATCGATCGTCATGATCGACGGCCGTTTGTAACAGTCGATCTGGACGCTTGGGCCCGACCTCTTTCGTTTGGGCTGGGATCCTTCCATTGGGAGGCGCCACGTGGACCCGTTCGGCTACCTTGAAGCTCGTGCGCTCGGTTCGCGCGAGTGAGTTGACATCAAAGACTCGAACCCTGCTGGAACTGCAATGGCGGATACCGCGACACGTCCAAACTCATCCGCGAGTCCGAAGCTTTCTCGCGCAAAAGACGACTTGTTCGACAACTCGACCATGACTTTCGGGGAGCACCTCGAAGAGTTGCGGAAGTGTCTGGTGAAGGCAATCATCGGTCTCGGCGTCGGCCTAGTGCTTGGACTTTTCGTCGCAAACCGCGTCGTTCGTTATGTCGCCGAACCGCTCAAAGACGCGATCCAGGAGTTCAACGCCAAACGCGATCTCGCACTTCTCGGTTACACCGATCTTGACGATCCCGATGTCAAAACGCTGCTGCCGTTGCTGCGCGATCGCTCACTCAAGTTTCAAGTGATCTATCAGATCCCCGATGAGCTACAGAACCTGGACCTTCAATCGGTCGAGCAGTCGACCAATGTCGAGGGCGAATCGGTCGATGTGGTCAAGCCACGTGAACTGGCGGAGATCCTCAAATCGGTGCCTGACCCATCGCAACTGACACCCAAAGTCCAACTGCTTCGCGACCCCCGCGGATTGAGTTCCTTTAAAGTCGAAGAGTCCTTCATGATCTGGGTGAAGGCGGGCTTGATCGTGGGCGCGGTCGTTTCGTCTCCATGGGTCTTCTATCACCTCTGGCAATTCGTCGCTGCCGGCTTGCATCGCCACGAACGGAAATACGTCTACATCTATTTGCCCGTCAGCGTCACTCTGTTCGTCTCCGGTGTCGTCCTCGCGTTCTTCCTCGTTCTGCACTACGTGCTGAACTTCCTACTTGCCTTCAACGGAAGCATGGACGTGGCCGTCGAACCTCGCCTCACCTACTACATCAACTTCGTGTTGCTCCTACCGTTGGGATTCGGCATCGCATTTCAACTCCCTCTCGTGATGCTGTTCTTGCAGCGGATCGGCTTGATCGAGACGGAGATGTATATCGACAGCTGGCGGCTCGCCGTGCTCGTGATCTTTGTCCTGTCGATGATCCTGACGCCCGCCGATGTCACGAGCATGGTTGCGCTCGCCATCCCACTGATGATTCTCTATTTCCTCGGCATCTTGATGTGCAAGTTCATTCCTCGAGGCCCGGGGCTGGGGAGCGCGGCCTATGATCCGGCTTGAGGAAGCGGGTGCGGGAGTTGAAAGTTGAAAGTTGAAAGTCGAGAGTCGAGAGTGGAAAGTGGACAGAGTGGTAGTTGAGCGTGGGGATGAGAGGCTGGCGTCCCTGCCAGTCCGCTCCGAGCAGGTGGGCGTCCGCAGATTGTTAGGCCAGACGGTCTTGCAGCATTTGGTTAAGCAATGCATCGGCCAGCGGTGAATCGCCACCGAAGACCGTGTCTTCACCGCCCTCGCCGAACAGCCAATCATTGCCTTCGCCGCCAAACAGGACATCGTTGTCGGACGGTGCCACTTCATCCACCACCGCGACCGCTCCGTCGGAAACGGGCTCGTTCAACTCCAACGTTTCGTCTACCGGTGCATCCTCCGGTGCTGCATCGTCCGATTCGATGATCTCTGAGTCAGCCGCACCCGTTGGGGTCACATCGGCGCTGGGTCCCGTGACCTCCAGTTCCGGCTCGGTCATCACCGGCTCACTGAACTCCGGCTCCGACATCTCCGGCTCGGTCAATTCAGGCTCCGTGAACTCAGGCTCCGTCAACTCAGGCTCAGTCAGCACAGGCTCAGTCAGCACAGGCTCAGTCAACTCAGGCTCCGTCAACTCAGGCTCCGTCAACTCAGGCTCCGTCAACTCAGGCTCAGTCAGCTCAGGCTCAGTCAACTCAGGCTCAGTCAACTCAGGCTCAGTCAACTCAGGCTCAGTCAACTCAGGCTCAGTTGACGGAGCCTGAGTTGACTGAGCCTGTGCTGACTGAGCCTGTGCTGACTGAGCCTGAGTTGAC
>JBCBLJ010000459.1:0-6734 GCA_038520195.1 Planctomycetota bacterium | reverse complement strand
TCTTCGTCTCGGCGGAAAGCCCACCGGGCTCGGCTATCCGCCCGTTTCGCCGAGACGAAGATAACATCGTCGCTCGATAATCGGCACGGCCGGTGCAGCAATGAGAAAGAACATGAGCAATGATGCCGACGGTTTGCGATGCGATCCCGTCCAGAGTCGAAGCGATCAGAGAGCCTTCCTGGACCTTGAAAAGGAACTCTACCGGGGCGATCCGAACTGGGTGTGCCCGCTCTGGGGCGAGCGAAAGCAGCTCTGCGGTTTCGGCTCACATCCGTTTTATAGGGACGCCGAGTCCCAGGCCTTTGTGGTTCGCAAGCAGGGACGCGTCGTCGGGCGGATCGTCGCGATTGTCAATCACGCGCACAATCGCCACCACGACGACAAGATCGGGTTCTTTGGGTTCTTCGAAGCCATCGAAGATCAGTCGGTTGCGGACGCGTTGCTGGAGGCCGCCTCCCAGTGGCTTCGCGGCCAAGGCATGGACACCGTCCGCGGCCCGGTAGCGCCGAGCCTGAACTACGAAGTCGGGTTACTCGTGTCGGGATTCGACACGCCGCCGACGTTCCTGATCCCGTACAACAAGGACTATTACGACCGTCTCGTCACGGGCAGTGGCTTTGAGAAGAGCCAAGACGTCTTTTGTTATGACGCCAGTATCGATGATCTGGACGATCTTGATCCGAAATTGAAGTTCGTGATCGACGAAGCGACAAAGCGTTTCGACGTCAAATGCCGTCCGATCCAACGCAAGAACTTCGTCGCCGATGTGCAGGTATTCTTGCGGATTTACAACCGGTCGTTGCAGCGAACCTGGGGCTACGTCCCGATGAGCGACGCCGAGGTGGTGCATCAAGCGCAACAACTGCGACACTTGATCGTTCCCGAATTGACGAGCATCGCCGAGATCGATGGTGAGCCGGTCGGGGCCGGGTTCGGGTTGTTGGACTTCAATCAGATTCTGATCGGGATGAACGGAAAGTTGTTCCCGTTCGGCTGGCTCAAACTGTTGCTAGGCAAGAAAAAGATCGATCGACTTCGTTTGGTCAGCACCAACGTGATGCCCGAGTATCAAAAGTGGGGGCTGGGTCTGGTGACACTCGCGCGGATCCTCCCCGACGCCATCGATTATGGGATCGAGATCGGCGAGTTCTCATGGGTCCTCGAAAGCAACTCGCTCTCCAGGGGGACAATCGAACGAGGCGGCGCGAGGAAAACCAAGACCCAACGGATCTACGACAAGCCTCTGTGACGTCTCTTCCGGGTCGTTGAATGCGATCCTATACTCCAAGCCGTTTCCGATTCGCTCTCGTAACAGACCACCGCTATGACTCGCAATGACGTGGTGATCACCGGTGTAGGCGTCGTGAGCGCAGTCGGGATTGGTCGGGAAGCGTTCTTTGAAGCGTTAAAACGCGGCGACAGTGGGGTTCGCTGGCTCGGCGAGCGTGTGGATGGAGACTTGGCGCCCAGCGACGGCGACGCGGATGCGGGTTGGATCGGAGCGCCCATCCTGGACTTTGAGCCGAAGAAGCACGTCAAGCCTCGCAAAGCCCTCAAGGTCATGTCGCGTGAAGTCCAAATGGGCTTTGCGTCGGCGCACTTGGCGCTGCAGACGGCGGGGCTTGCCGATCAGATCCCGGCCACCGACGACGGCGAAGTCAAGCCCGAGCGGCTAGGAACCGTTTACGGTGGTGAGATCTACTTCAGTCCTCCGCGCGAGTTGATGGATGCGATCGTGGCTTCGGTCGATGAGCAAGGCGACTTTGCGCCCGGTCGATTCGGAACCGTCGCACGACAGGAAGTCATGCCACTCTGGATGCTTAAGTATTTGCCAAACATGCCAGCGTGCCAGGTCGGTATCTCGATCAATTCGCAAGGCCCCAATAACTCGCTCATCGTCGGCGACGTCTCCGGACCGGCTTCGCTGATCGAAGGCATTTCCTATTTGTCTCGCGACCTCGCCGATGTCGTGGTCGTCGGTGCGACGGGCACGCGGATCGCGGGCGCTCGATTGAGCTACCGTCAGGATTTTCCGGTTCCCGCGTCAGCGAGCATCCCCGAAAACAGTTCGCGACCGCATGACCCGTCCGCTCCCGGCGTCGTCGGGGGCGAAGGATCGGCGGCGATGGTGATCGAGCGAGAATCGTTCGCGACCGAGCGTGGCGCGGCAGTCTTGGCGAGAGTCGTCGGGACGGCTTCGCGATTTATTCCGACGGAAGCAATGAGGTTTGATGAGCGTTCAGTGGACCTCAACCCGGCTCGCAGTCGTGGGGCAAGGGCGGCGATCGAAGCTGCCATCGGTGACGTCTTGAAGACGGCAGAAGCGACGCCGACTCAAGTCGGGCTGGTTGTTTCCCATGCAGTCGGCGACCGTTCTTTGGATCGAGCGGAAGCCGAGGCGGTCCAGGCCTCCGGCATCGATTGCCCGTGCACCGCAATCGCGGCATCGATCGGTCACACCGGTGCGGCGTCGGGGATGTTGGAGTTGGCCACCGCAGCGCTGGCGACTGAGTCGGGTATCGCCCCTCCGACACGCAATCTTTCCGTGGAGTCGCAACCGGTGTCAGGTCCGCTCGTCCTTTGTCTCTCGCACTCGACCAACGGAAACGCGATCGCGGTGTTGTTGGGAAAGGCTGACTGACTCAATCGAGACACGGGAACGGGGAACACTCATCGCCGCTAATCCCCACTCATCCGAGACAGCACGCAGGAGAGTGGGAGGGTGAACCACGAAACACCTAAATGCACGAAATGGATCAGGGCAGATGAAGAGGGGGAACACTAATCTTCGCTAATCCCCACTTATCCAAGACAGTAGCGTGAGAGGTGAACCACGAAACACACCCAATACACGAAATGGATCAGGCCAGACGGAAAGGGGAACACTCATCTGAGGCACAGGAAGGCTAAGACCCGGGGTGCTCACTCTCGGGCACACCCCTTTCCGACCACGTTTTCTTTTCGTGTGTTTGGTGTATTTCGTGGTTCCATCCCGTGCTCTCCCTTCCATCGGCTCGCTTCCCCACCTCTTCTCATTAGTGCTGATTAGCGAAGATCAGTGTTCCCCTCTCTCCAGCACTCCCCACTCCCTTTCCGACCACGTTTTCTTTTCGTGTGTTTGGTGTATTTCGTGGTTCCATCCCGTGCTCTCCCTCCCCCACCTCTCCTCATTAATATTGATGAGTGAAGATCAGTGTTCCCCTCTCTCTCCGGCACTCCCCACTCCTTGTCCGGCCATTTTCCCTTTCGCGTGTTTGGTGCGTTTCGTGGTTCCATCCGTGCTCTGCCGTACATCCGCTCGCTCCCCCACCTCTCCTCATTAATGTTGATGAGTGAAGATTAGTGTTCCCCTCTCTCCAGCACACTCCAGCCTCCCGTTCCGTTCTAACCAAAAAATCGATCACTTGTCTCCGATGGCGACGAGGTACTCTTGGCGCCCGCGTCCTTCTCGAACGCCGGCGCGAATGTAGAGCCGGTCGCCGATCGCGACGGGCGAAGCAAAAATCGAATCGCCGGTTTTGATCTTGCTGATCAACTCGAATCGGTCGGGTGAAGCTGCGAGCACAAAGACGTCGCCTCGTTCGGATGCAACGACGATTCGATTCCCGACCAGCAGCGGCGACGCACTGATGCCGCCGCCAAACAGCCGCTTCTTCCACATCTCTTTACCGTCTTCGATTCGCCAACAGTAAGCGACACCGTTGTCGGCGACCGCGAAGACGTGGTTTTTGATTGCCAGCAGTGATTGTTCGTAGCACATCACGTTGTTGCTCCACTGCAACCGAGCACGTCCGTCGGCCGCGATACACCATGTCCCGGGCTTCGGGTTCCCTCCGCTGACAACAACGTGACGGTTGTCCCACGCGACCGTCCCACAAATGGCTTCAGTCGAACCGCCGACTTCCCAGAGCTGACGTCCGGTGGCGGGATCATAGCTGGAGAATGCGTCCGCACCGGCGATCAAGAGCTGTTCTTGTCCGGCGATGGTCGCCAAGATGGGTGACGCAAAATTGAGGTTGCTCGGCCGATCCACTTTCCAAACACGTTTCCCCGTTCGGCGATCGATCGCGTAGATGCCACTGTCTTTGCCGTCGTATTCGGCGGCCACGATGACAAGATCATGATGGATGAGCGGGCTGGCTCCGTAACCAAACTGAAAACTTGTCGGCTTGAACTCGCAAACACGGCTTGTCCATCGAATGCGTCCGTCAGTCGACATCGCGGTGAGTGAGACCGCATCGGTGGTATGGAACGCGGCGTACAGCGTTTCGCCGTCGTAAGCTATCGAGGGCGATGCGTATGAGTTGTTTGGATGAATTCGGTTGGGCAACTCGTCGCGATGAATCACCCACGAATCGAACACCGCGCCGGATTCGGGATCGATACCGATCACCGACTGCGTCCCCGCCAACCGGTCCGCGGTCGTCAGGAAGATACCCTTTTCGGTCACGATGGGTGTTGAATGGCCACGACCGGGGATCGGCGTCTTCCAAGCGATGTTCTCGCCGGTCGCAAGATTCCAAGTGCCGGGCAACCGAGCGTCATCCGCCGCATGGTTGTCTCCATCGGGGCCGCGCCAACCATGCCACTGAGAAAACCCACTGGTCGCGTGGAACAACACGAGCACCACGGCGAGGAACGTCCGAGGGTTGGCCGCGAGTCTTGGAAAGAGCATCAGTTTCTCGGTTGAGTTCGAGGCGTCTAGTCGTGGGCGCGGCTACTGTAGCGAGGGCTTCCACGTTGTCAATCAACACCCCATCGAACCCAATCACGCCTCACCTGTCACGGCGGCGGCCGGGCGACGGTTGCGTGGGGTGGCGAACTCCACTGCCGGAAAGTTGTCCGGTCATTCATGGGAGTCAAATGCGGTACAGTGTGGACTGGAGTCGTCCCCTCCGCCCAAGGCAATGGCCGGTTTCTGTTGGGACAAACCGAGGATGAAAGATGAATGCGATGACCCTGATGGACGGCGGCACCCACGTCGCACCGTTCGCAAAGCGATACGACAACTTTATTGGCGGCGAATTTCGAGCTCCGCTGTCCGGCGAGTACTTCGATAACGTGAGTCCGCTGACGGGAAGCTCGATCGGCGAAGTCGCGCGATCCAATGGCGAAGATGTCAACGCGGCACTCGATGCGGCGCATCGGGCGCGTGATGCCTGGGGACGTACTTCGCCCGCCGAACGCTCAAACATCCTGCTCAAGATCGCCGATGTGCTGGAGAGCAACCTCGAGCTGTTCGCGATTTGCGAGACTTGGGACAACGGAAAAGCGATCCGAGAATCGCGCGCCGCGGATTTACCTTTGGCCGTCGATCATTTTCGCTACTTTGCGGGAGCCATCCGAGCGCAGGAAGGTTCGATCGGTCAGATCGATGACGACACAGTTGCCTATCATTTTCATGAGCCTTTGGGCGTCGTAGGGCAGATCATCCCCTGGAACTTTCCGCTGTTGATGGCGACCTGGAAGATGGCACCAGCGCTGGCAGCCGGCAATTGTGTGGTGCTTAAACCGGCCGAACAGACTCCGGCATCCATCATGGTGCTTTGCGAGTTGATTGCCGATCTGTTGCCCGCGGGCGTTCTGAATGTGGTCAACGGGTTTGGCCTGGAAGCCGGCAAACCACTCGCGCAGTCGAATCGCATCGCCAAGATCGCGTTCACCGGGGAAACAACCACCGGCCGCTTGATCATGCAGTATGCGACAGAGAATTTGATCCCGGTGACACTGGAGTTGGGCGGAAAGTCGCCGAACATCTTTTTCAAGGACGTTTGTGATCAGGATGACGCCTTCCTGGACAAGGCCGTTGAAGGCTTTGTGATGTTCGCGCTAAACCAAGGGGAAGTCTGTACTTGTCCCTCTCGCGCCTTGGTCCACGAAGACATCTACGACCGGTTCATCGAACGCTGCGTCGCCCGTACGAAAGCGATTGGACTGGGCGACCCTCGTGACAGCAACACGATGATGGGGGCGCAGGCTTCTTCGGAACAACAGGAAAAGATTCTCAGTTACTTCGATGTCGCCAACCAAGAAGGCGCGGAAGTGCTGACCGGTGGCAAGGAACGCAAGATGGAGGGTGACCTTGCGGGTGGATATTACATCGAGCCCACGATCTTGAAGGGCCACAATAAGATGCGTGTTTTCCAGGAAGAGATTTTTGGGCCCGTGGTCTCCGTCGTCACATTCAAAGATGAAGCGGAGGCGTTGTCGATCGCCAACGATACGTTGTACGGCCTAGGTGCTGGCGTTTGGAGTCGGGACGCAAATACTTGCTATCGCTTCGGACGCGAGATTCAAGCGGGGCGAGTTTGGGTCAACAACTACCATGCGTATCCCGCACACGCGGCCTTTGGGGGTTACAAGATGTCGGGAATTGGCCGAGAGACACATAAGATGATGCTCGACCACTATCAACAGACCAAGAATATGTTGGTCAGCTACAGCCCGAGTAAGCTAGGCTTCTTCTAGCCGGCCTCTTAGTCGTGTCAGCGGTGACATTGCTCGCCGCTGTCGGCACTCCCGCACGACGCAGAGACGCGATGACGTCAAAAACTCCAGTGGTGCAGCACCGTGAGCGACCAAATCCATTGCGTCACCGACGACGATGAATCGTTTCCCGACATCGATCCCACCGCCAGAGTCGCAGCGACGCCGGCTGCGCTCGAGCTGTTAGCGGAAATCAAGAAGCGACATGGAGACGTGATTTTTCATCAGTCCGGTGGGTGCTGCGACGG
>JBCBLJ010000900.1:0-3245 GCA_038520195.1 Planctomycetota bacterium | reverse complement strand
TGCCCGACGCCGCCGACAATGCCACCCAATTGGGAGATGCTCGCCAGCCACATCAAGACCCAGTACCAAATCAACCAGTTCCCGCGACCCTTGATGCGAGGACCGGGGACCTCGTCGAGTGCCTTGAGAGTCGTTTTCCCGCTGACGAGCGCGTAGCGGCCAAACTCAATTTGGGCGAAGACTTTGATCACACAACCGATCAGGATCAACCAAAGCAGGCTGAAACCCGCTTCGGCGCCGGTCTTCGTCGTGGCGATCAACTCCCCGCTTCCGACGATCGAACCGGCCACGATCAATCCCGGCCCCACACTCAACAGGATTCGGCCAAGGGTTTTCGGCGGATCAACCGGGACGGTCGCGACTTCGTTTGTTGTCGATGAATCCGCCTTATCGTCGTGCAACGGTGATTGGCTCTCCGTTTCTTCAAAATCGCTCATGCCGAGCAGTGTACAACACCGGACGGTTGCGTGTGCGGTCTTGGGGTGCCGATAATGGAGCGCTACGGTTTCCCCCCTCAGGCAATAACTGCATGGCTGCGGCAGTCCAACCTCTCGACACGACAATCGGCGTCGTCACGCCTGAGAACATTGCGTTTGAATATCAACTGGCCGGTCCTTTCCGTCGGCTGCCGGCGTTTCTGCTCGACTTCATTATCCGCTGGGTGGTGATCGCGCTGATCTGGTTCGCTTTCTTTCTGGGCGGACTGATGACCGGGCTATTCGGCGCCGCCTCGTTCTTTTACACGACGATGGCAATGATCAATGTCGCCGTGTTCGTTGTCTCGTGGTTCGACGGGACGGTCTTGGAAGCCTACTTCAATGGCCGAACCTTCGGCAAATGGGTATTCGGCATCCGGGTGATCGAAGTGGACGGTCGACCGGTGACGCCACGCAGCGCGCTGCTTCGCAACCTTCTAAGGGTGGCTGATCTGGCGCCCGTTGCCGCATTCAACACTTGGGACCCCGATTTGCCGCTGGTCTATGCGATTCCCACCGGGATCATCGGACTGATCACCATGATGGCGACGCAACGGATGCAACGACTCGGCGACTTGGCCGCCGGCACGATGGTCGTCGTTGACGAACGAAAGTGGCAACTCCCAATCGCGAAGGTCGAAGACGCTCGCGTCCCCGCGCTGGCTTCGTACATTCCCGGCGACTATTTGATCAGCCGCAATATGGCCCGAACACTAGCCACGTACGTTGAACGCCGTCACTTTCTGACACCGCAACGACGGCGAGAAGTCGCGCGTCACTTGACGGACCCGTTGATCGAAAGGTTCGAGTTCCGTCGCGACATCGATCCGGACCTACTCTTGTATTCGCTGTACTACAAAACGTTCCTTGCGGACTCGCAAACCGAAGAAGCCGATCTCGGTCCGCTCGCCGGCTACAGTCCCCTGGCTCGAGACGTCGGCAAACCGGTGGGTTTGGCAACCGACTCCGCTCTCCCAGCCGAAGCCACGCCGCCAAAACTGGATTCGTCGCCATGAACGTCGCCAAGCTACTGGATAGACGCCGCAAACACTGGACCGAACTCGAGCGGCTCTGCGAAGCGATGGAGATGCGTGGCAGCGCTGACGCGGTGAGCCATAAACACCGCGGCGCCGCGGGCATCGCCCGTTTCTCAACGCTCTATCGCGCCGCTTGCGCCGATTTGGCGCTTGCCGACGCGTACCAACTCCCTCCCAATACCGTCGCCTACCTCCATCGTCTGGTCGCCCGGGCTCACAATCAATTGTACCGTACCCGGCCTCCGGCTCCCGGTGGATGGGTTCGCGTCGTGTTCCACGAAGCGCCTCAGAGAATCTTCAATGACAACTGCGTGCGAGTCGCGACGTTCGTTTTCTTCGGCCTCTTCACGCTCGCGATGATGCTGGGGGCCGCCGAGGAGCAGTTCCCCGACTTCGCCGAAAAAGTGTGCGGCACAAAAATGCTTGTCGGCACGCAGGAATCGTTTGAGCAACCGCTCGCGGCCGAACCGGAGAGTTACTCCTATCGAGCGTCGCACTACATCCAGCACAACACAGGCATCGGCTTGCAGTGTTTCGCGTACGGACCCTTGATCATCCCGTGCATTTTCACACTGGGTTACAACGCCGTCGTTTTAGGAGCCACGTTCGGTTTCATGTCACGACCCGGGATGGATGGGTCCGAAAATTTCTTCGAATTTGTGACCGCACACGGTCCGTTTGAATTGACTGCGATCGCATTGTCTGCCGGCGCCGGACTCCGTTTGGGAATGGGATTGTTTTATACCGGAGGTCTGACGCGGACCGAATCGATGCGTCAAGCCGGC
Source organism: Planctomycetota bacterium (assembly GCA_038520195.1). Lineage (GTDB taxonomy): Bacteria > Planctomycetota > Planctomycetia > Pirellulales > Pirellulaceae > Stieleria. Next base: position 947 of record JBCBLJ010000900.1, on the reverse strand, counting down.
CACCGTGCCGTGCCGATCATGGCCGCGTCAGCCACCATGTTTATCTTGGCCGCATTTACCGAGGGTTTTCTTTCGCCCAGCCCCGCCCCCTATCTCCTCAAGGCGGCGTTCTCGATCTTTTCCAGCGCCCTGATCACCCTTTACTTTGTCATCCTTGGCTTTCCGCGAAGTGCACAAGCCGAAACGTCACTGGTGCGATCGGCCCGCTACGATGAACTGATCGATGTCCAAGCAGAAAAGGTGGAGAACCTCGAGTCGCCGAATTCCGGCCCCGCGTTGATCGGAGGCCGCGATGCAACTTGACCAGACGCATGTCGCTGTTCGCGTGAGAACGCTCTCGGAGATCGGTGACCTCGCATTGGTGCTGGTGAACCGATATCCGTCCACACTGCTCGTCGGCTTCGTTTTGGGCGCGTTGCCCTGGATGATTGCCAACGCGGCCGTGCTTTATTGGATTCCAATCACCGAAGCGCAATACGGACTCAACGATAACGAAGCGCTCGCCGAAATCTCGCGCTACGCCGTCTGGATGTCGCTTCTGGTCTTTCTTCAATCGCCCGCCGCCGGCGTGGTGACCACGATCTATCTGGGACAAGCCGTTTTCGAGCAGAATCCGACGTGGCGCAGCGCCCTGCGTGTCGCGCGGGAACAGTTTGGCAGATGGTTCTTTTGTCTTGGAATCCGGCGGCTTGCGTTCCCGGTCTGGGTGTACATCGCGTTTCGGATGTTCCAACCGGTGAATGGATTCTTTGACGGATTCGTACCGGCCGTCGTCTTTTTGACAGCACTGGTGGTACGCGCCAGTCGGCCTTTCTTGCCCGAAATGGTGTTGTTGGAGATGTGCCCGCTCCGCAGCAAAGATGAACGCGACATCACACTTGCCCGCCGCGCGCTAGCATTGCACCGTCCATCGTGAAACGATGTGGGTAGTCGATGGTTCTCCGTTG
>JBCBLJ010000601.1:0-5290 GCA_038520195.1 Planctomycetota bacterium | reverse complement strand
GAACCAAGCTTCATGGGGCCGAGCGAAGCACTTTCGATGTCGTGGATCGATCTGAAACCCATCGAGGATTTGGGCGGCGGCAACGGTGAGTTGGCTGGCAAGCTGACCGACTACCAATTAACCAGCGCGATGATGAAGCAGGACATCGAATACTCCGTCTACACACCGAAGGGCTACAGCAGCGGATCGAACGAGCTTCCCGTCGTCTTCGTGCATGACGGCGCGGTCGCTTTAGAGGCTGGCCAGCAAGCGAAAGTCATTGACCGGCTGATCAGCAACGAACAGGTGCCTCCAGCACTGGTCGTTTTCATCCGTTGGCGGTTCTACCCAATGATGGGCGCGGAGGGTTATCCGGAGATGTTCCTGGGCGAACTCATGCCGAAGATTCAAGCGGATTTTCGTGTGAGCCAAAACCGAAAGGACCGCAGCAGCCTGGGTGGCGGCTTCGGCGCGACACTGGCACTGATGGCGAGCTTGCCGGGGCGGGACCAAATCGGTCGCATCGGATGTCACAGTCCGTTCGCGTTCGAGCTACTGCATCCAGCGATCAAACAACTCGCCGAACTGCCGGGTCAGAAAGACGAAGTGCGAATTCAACACGGCACGATCGAACTGCGCAATCCGTCGGAGAATTGGGACATGAGCCGTCAGGCGGTGGCGATCGGAGGATTCCTGACATCCGCCGGTCACCAGGTCGAACTTTCGCAGGCCGAGATCGGGTCCGATTGGATCAGCTGGCGGACGCAATCGTCCGACATGTTTCGCTTTCTACTTGCAAAATAGCCGACGGCGTGATCGGCGGCGGTGGAATTTGCGACCCGGTCGTGCTCCTATGATCGCAATGGAGTTCGAACAAGCTGAACTGAACGGAGCCGAAATGAGATGATCGGCGACCTGCATGGTTGCGATCCTGAGCTGGCTGGCATGTCGGCAATTGTCAGCCAACGGCCGATAGGTCGCGATCAATAGCGTTCTTCAGTTGATTCGACAGTCGCTGACTCTCGCGCTAACTCGCTTCTTGTTCGCCCGCTGGAAGCTCTAGCACAGGTTCACCGAAATCGGCGAAGTAGCTTTTACCGCACTCGGTGCATTGGACGTCGGTGCCCAACAGCGAATCGTCAATGACTTGCGGCACGCCGTCACACTCGATCCGGACTCTCCCCGGCTCCGCGGCCATCGCTTCGAGGTGCGCCTGATCGATGCCGGCGACCTCGATGTCATCCGGCTCGAGCGTTGTCAGCAACTCTCGCGTCACATCGTCAATCTCGGCGACCCGATTAGCGAGCCGCCGGACACTCCGTTCGAAACTGTTGCGCGAAGTTCGGCCGTTGCCGAAGTGCCGGTCACGGGTGCCGTACAGGTAGGTAAACCCGCGGAGCAATCGCCGTCTGGACTCGGTTGGCAACTCGTACTTTGACTTTTTTGCGATCAACTCAAAGATTCGGCAAAGCGCTGCGGGTGGATAGTCGGAGAATTGCATGGTCGTTCCGACGCGGCTGCTCAAACCCGGGTTGCTGCGGATCATGGTTCGCATTTCGTTGGGATAGCCGGCGAGGATGACGACCAAGCAATCTCGTTGGTCTTCCATGCGTTTAAGCAACGCTTGAACGGCCTCACGCCCGTATTGATCCTGCCCGCTTTCGTCGATCAACGTGTAGGCTTCGTCAACGAACAGCACTCCGTCGATCGCTTCATCGATCTTGGCGTTGGTCTTGGGCCCGGTTTGGCCCGCGTATTCGGCGACCAAACCGGATCGGTCCGTTTCGATCAGGTGCCCTTTTTTGAGAATGCCCAGCGCGCCGTAGATCTCCGCGATGATCCGTGCGACGGTGGTCTTGCCAGTTCCTGGATTGCCGACGAACGCCATGTGCAAGCTCGGACGCGAAGTCGGTAAGCCCATGTCTTCGCGTTTGCGTTCCATTGCGAGAAAGTTTGTCAGTGTCTCGATTTGGTCTTTGATGTTTTCCAACCCGATCAAGCGGTCGAGCTTGGAGCGAGCCTTAGCGAGTCGTTCCTCCGGCGTGCGTGTGTCGACCGGTTCTGCCGTTTTGGGTTTGGCGGAGACTCGGTTGGCGGTGCCACCTGGGCCGGCGATCGGTGTTGGTTTTTCGGCGGCCGTTGGACCGACACCGTCGCGCAGCCGTTGTGCTTCTTCGCGTAACCAGTGGATCGCGTCTCGCGCGTTCGCGGCGTCTTCGTCACGGACGAGCGTTTCGGGAGCCCTGCCGAGTGCGAGATCAAACCGTTCTTTCATGCGCTCGATCGCGTCCATGTCTGCCGGGCCGATGTCGCCGTCGACCGCGGCCAGCAGTTTCGTCATCCGAGTCGCCAACGTCTCCAACTCTCCCCAGCGATCTCGGATTTCGGGCAACTCGACAAAGGGTCGAACAAGATCGTCCCAGGCAAAGTCGGCCGACGCGTTGATCAACCAATTCACCGCGTCATGAAGCTGGCTGCCGAGCACCGATTTGCCCCAAACATGTTCCAGCAAGACTCGGCCGAGTTGCCGTTGTTCCATATTCTTTGCATTCGCGTCAGGAAACACCGACGCAAAGACTTTCATGACAAATCCTTGGTGCAGATCATTCATCTGCTCGGCGATCGCGTTGGCATCGGGCTCTTCGCCGCCGCCGAGCGACGCGTAGGAACCTCGTACGAGCTGGCCCGCTTCGACATAGAGCTGTTGCGTCTCTTGGAGGGTTTCGCGGTACATGCGAAGCGTTTCGATGATTTGGTCGTCGGTCATTCGCGGCATGGCGGGAGAGGCCTCGGTAGGACGTTTGGCAGCATCCGTCGCTGTGTACGGGAACTTCGAACGTCGATTCTAGATCGTTGACGGCCCGGCCGAGAAGCCGAGGACATGGAGGTCACAACGACGTGATCCAGCAATTCACGCTCCGCGGAGCGATGCCTTCCAGTCGGCGGATAGTTGCTCAACTTGACGCAGCGACGCGACCGCGTCGGCGTCACGCTCGCGGCCGTACAGGCAATCGTTTGCCCGCTGAATGGTCCAGGTCGGATTGGGCTGAGCAACCCGCCGTAACTCGTCCCCTAGAACGAGTTCGCCTCCTTGAATGACCCGGAAGTACCATCCGGTTCGACCGGTTTGGCTCACCTCCTTGGTGAGCGACTTCGTTTGCCACCGGCGTCCGATTTTCCAGCATGGTTGGCGAGGCTGGCTGACTTCGAATTCGCAATGCGTTGTTCGCCACCGGTCACCGAGACAGACCTCTTCCTCGCTGACTTCGGCGACAGTGAGGTTTTCGCCGAAACCACCCGGGGCGAAGGGTAGAGCTGGATGGTCGCGTTTCCACGCCTCGTAATGGATGGAGGCGTAACAAAGCAACGCCTTGTCCGGGCCACCGTGATTCTTCGTGTCCGCGACCTCATCGCCTTGAATGCCAAGCCGATTGACCATGACGGCCCCCGAAACTGGCGTCTTTCGAAACGCGCTTGTCCACTGCCGTTCGGTGAGGCCTCGTGCGGAAGGCTCGCCTTCGGTCACAATCTTTCCGATCTGAATCGAAATAATGACGGCCATGCTCAGGAACTCGACATTTGGTTAGGTTGGGCAGATCATTGTCCGCGCCAAACGAACTTTTTCCAGTCGACAGGAACATCCTCGATGAAGCCGATTCTATCCGCCCTGCTGCTACCGCTTCTGTTCGCCCCGGCTGTCGCCACGGCGGCGGATGGTGAACCGATTGCGATTCGTTTTTGGGAGGACCGCTCGGTGTCGATCGAATCACACTCCGGTTTGAATCTCGAAATCCGACCGAGTTCCTCGCTCGCTGATGCGAAACCGCCGTCTCACCGAGTTGACCAGACAGTCGATTCGACCGTGGAATTGGATCACGTCTTGTCCCGCAGTTGGAACGCCCAAACGGCTGTGTTCCAGAAGCGTGAAGAGAACGTCCCGACCAATGCAATTCAGGTCCGATCCGAACATCCGCGTGACAGCCAGCTCGCTCACGCCTTGCGAATCAACTTGGATGGTGTGTCGATGGCCGTTCCTGTTAGCCTCGGGGCAGAATCCGAAGCATCGCAATGGGACGTGGAGCCAGTCGATGTGTTGCTGATCCCTCAGACACAAACGCTTCGCAACCCCGTCTTGCTCTCTTACATCAAGGCACTGAAGCCGAAACAAATCGTCGTGTCAGCGGAAGTCTCCCCCGAGAACCTGAAAGCCATTCGAAACACAACCGGTTTCACCGACGAACCGTTTCGGGTCGAACACAACACCGCCGCGTTGTCCAAGGCCGGGCTCTCATCGGACTCTGCGCAGCGCCTGGTTACTCTGTCCAACGAACCACACAAGCTTTCCGCGACCTTGGAAACGCTGTTTGAGGCCATGGAGAAATCGAACCGTAAGTCGCAGCAGGTATTTGAAAAGCTCTCTGCTGAGCAACTGAACTTTCGGCCGTCGAACGGTACACATACGCCACGTTGGAACTCGGAACACATGATGGGTCGGCAGTTGGTGTTCTTTTCACAAATCTTCCATGCGATGGACCCTGCGGTCCCGGTGATGAATCTGAACCCCAAACAGATGCCCAAAGACTACGTTGCGGCGCATCCCGATTGGGACGGAGCGGAAGAAGCCCGTCAAATGCAGCGAGTGAGTGAGTTCACGCGACGATTTGCCTATCTGCTCGAGGGCATTGATCTCAACAAGCGTGCTCCGGGGAGCGGTTGGACGCTCGGTGCTCTACTGCGACAGATGGAACGACACTACGACGACCACACCGCAAACACGGTCAAGAAGTTTTCGCTGCCGGATTGGCCAAGCGAGTGACCGCTAAACTGCATTCCGTCGGTCAGCTGCCCACAACCACGCGTTGAAACCAACCGCTGCTAGGGTGTCGCCTCGAAGACCTCGATCTCTTCGAGGCACATTTCGCCGGATTGGACATTTGGTCCAGCCGCACGAAGCATCATCGGTGCACTTCGCGGAAATCTCCCTGGCGCACCTGACCTCGGAATGTCTTTGGCCGACATGCGCTTGAGCCCCGCAAACTCATCGTCTCGAACGACGATCGGTTTGATGAAAAGAAAAATGACGTCGTTTGCGTCCCCTGGACAAATGGTGTCACCCACTAACAAATGGTGTCACCCACCATATGGACAAGGCAATCTCGGTCGCCTATTCTCTGGCCGGAGGATTTTGACATGGGTAGACCGCTGCGGAATGAACAGTTTGGGGCCGATGAGGTCGCGATCGTGCACTGCGTCCAACGCTGTGTGCGTCGGGCGTTTCTCGCCGGCGTGGATGACGTCACTGGCAAAGACT
>JBCBLJ010000322.1:0-8623 GCA_038520195.1 Planctomycetota bacterium | reverse complement strand
CAAGATCGATGAATCGGGGGTTGTCCAACAATCACTTCTTGAGGCCGCCTCCGATCGGGCGTTGCCTCTTGGGAATGCCGAACGAACCCGGGCCTTTCTGCGGAAGATTGTCGCGAACAATCTCGCCGACGAAATCCGCAAGCTCAAAACACAGAAACGCGACGTCGATCGCGAGTTCTCGATCGAGAGCTCACTCGATGAGTCGTCGGCACGATTGCAACACTTGCTCGCCGCAGGAGAACCGTCCCCATCGGCCCACTGCATTCGTGGCGAAAGTCTCTTGCGGCTGGCATCTCAACTCGCGCTTCTGCCGGACGATCAACGCCGCGCGATTGAGTTGCACCACCTTCAAGAAATGAAGCTACCCGAAGTGGCCCGAGTCATGAATCGATCCCGTGGCTCGGTCGCGAGTCTGATTTTCCGCGGGCTCAGTCGACTGCGCGATGTGATGACCTCGAGCGAGGAGCAGTGACGATGGTTGCCGATCGATTCTCGATTGAACTAGCCGACGAAAAGACGATCGACGACGCCTTCGCTTCGATCCTCGCGGACTGGATCGACGCCGTCGACCGTGGCGAAACACCATCGCTGGAGGCATTCGTGGCCCGCCACCCCCAGCACGCGTCGAGACTTCGTGAGGCGCTTCAAACCTGGCAGGCGTTTGCGTCGCTGCGGGACGGACAGCGCGAAAGTGACCCATCGAAGGACGCCGTTGAAGGAACGCTGCCCGCGCACGTTTCACCCTTTGGCGATCGCCGCCGCATCGGCGATTATCAACTGCAAGGAGTCATCGGAAGCGGAGGTATGTCGGTCGTCTACAAGGCTACTCAGTTGAGCCTTCAGCGGGAGGTGGCCATCAAAGTGCTTCGAGGGCATGCCGTCGCGAGCAAGATCGATCTCGAGCGATTTCGTTTCGAGGCCCAAACCGTTGCGCGGCTCGATCATCCAAACGTCGTGTCGATTTACGAAGTCGCCGGCGAGGGTGAGAATGTCTTCTTCAGCATGCAATGGATCAATGGCTGCAACCTCATGCAGTATCGCTCCGCGGTGCGGGATCAGCCGCGCCGCGTCGCGGAGATTCTCGCCAAGATCGCTCGCGCGGTTCATCACGCGCATCAACGAGGGATCCTCCATCGAGACCTCAAGCCCTCGAACATCTTGATCGATGCCGAGGGGGAGCCGCACGTGACCGACTTTGGGCTCGCGAAATCCATCGACCTGGATGCCGAACTGACGCAGCCAGGTCTGCTCGTCGGGACGCCGAATTACATGGCCCCCGAACAAACGCTTCCCGAATCGGATGCTTCGGCTTTCAGTGTTGCGACCGATGTGCATGGGCTCGGTTCCGTTCTTTACACCGTGTTGGCCGGTCATCCGCCGTTTGAGAGCAGCAGCATCCTGACGACGTTGGCCCGCATCCGTGAGCGAGACCCGGTCGCTCTTCGTCGGATCAACGCGGCGGTTCCGCGCGATCTTGAGTCGATCTGTCGACGCTGCCTTCAGAAAAGACCCGAGGATCGTTACCCCAGCGCTGAGGCACTCGCGGAAGATCTGGAGAACTTTCTCGAGGGCCGGTCGATCACGGCCCGCCCGTCGCCGCCGTGGGTGAATGTCGCCCGGTGGGCGCGAAGGAATCGCGTGACCGCCACACTCGCCGTCTGCGCCGCGGCGCTGTCGGTGGCATTGGTCGTGAACTCTGCGGCCGGTCGACTGCGCGTCGAGAAAGCGCTGGCTCGAGCGAATGAGCATGCCGTCGAACAGGCCGAACGAACGGCGATGCTTCGTCAAACACTGCATCTCGCATTGGCGGGGATGACTGAGACTCTGCCTCGCATCAGCCAAACGCCATTGGCCACCCAATACGGGCCAGGACAGACGGAGATGCTGCAGAGCATGCTGACTGTCTTCGAGGAACTTCTCGAAGACGACGACGAGGATGCGACACTCAAGCTGCGCGCGGTCCATGCATATGAAAGGGTCGCGTCCCTGAAGCACCTCCTCGGTGACCGCGGGGGCGCGATCCAAGCGCAGCAGCGTGCTCTCGCTCTTTTGGATCAGTTGACGGCCGCTGAGTCCGTGCAAATCGCTCGGGGTGGTCTCCTCGAACGCCGCATTTCGGCGTTCACCGATCTCTGCCATCTGTTTCTTGCTTCGGGCCAAGTTCCGCAAGCAGACGCCGCCATCGAGAATGGTCAAGCACTGATGGCTGGCGATCGGGAGTCTGTGTCAGGTTTGGTTGCCGCGAATTCGCTGTTGGCGGCGTCGCTGTCGGCGGAGTACGGCGGGAACCTTGTCGAGGCTCGTCGAAAAGCGATGGAGTCGCTGCGTCTGACGAGAGGCCTCAAGGGCGATCTGGGCGTGGATCCACTCCAGAAACTGCGACTGTTGGCGCGGGTTCACCAGCAACTCGGAGAACTGTTGCTCGGGCTCCATGATTTGACGACCGCAAAACACCACCTGCAAAAATCATCCGGACTGTGGGCGCAAGTGAAGAGGCAAAGTCCATTTGAAATCGACTTGAGACCGCAGCTTGTGGAGAACTATCTCGCTCTTGCCCGTCAAACGCTGTTCGCGGAATCCGGCGATCAATCGCTGGCTCATTCCATCGAGTGGACCCGCAAGGCGATCGACAATTGTCACGAGCTCCTGCAGGACAACCCCGACGTGGGCGTCTTTCGTCTTCTGCTCGCTCGCTGCCACCACGAATTGGCGAAACTGCACTTCTATGCCGGCGATCGAGACGCTTCCCAAGCATCGCGAGACGTCGCGTGGGAAGAGTTTTCTCGGTTACGCGAACGCCATCCGCGCGACTATTCGTTCCATGTCAGCTGGGCCAACATGCTTGCGACCTGGGCGACCATGCTTCGCAGAGACGGAGACATCGTAGCTGCAAATACAGTTGCCGCGCAGTGTCGTTTGGTCGCCGGTGACATTCTCCAGGCCGAGACCAACGAGAACAGGCTGATCTCGACCTCAAGACCGCACCTGTTGCTCGGACGGATTGCGGTCGAGGAGGGCGATTTTGACTTGGCACTCACGCACTTTACCGCAAGCGAGCGTCGTCTCCGGGCGATGCCGCGGCGACCGGGAGGGGCCGATGCGTCAAGTCTCAAGCGAGCCGAAGCAGCGCTGCTCAGTGCGGCGACTCATCGACTTGCTGACGATCCTGTGAACGCCGATTCGGCACTTCGCTTTGCGGAACGTCTTCTCGATCAGTTCGATCCAGGGGGCGGCAAAGACGATGATCCTTTGATCGACCGACGCGACTACCTGACGATTTTGGCCGGGACCGAAAGGGCCGTCCAAGCCATTGGTCGCGACGACGTCGAGTCGATCGTGGAGCAAGCGAATCGACTCGCTGCGGAGCGTGGCTGGACCGAGCATCTCCGTGCCGCCGATCTGCTCGCCCACGCGGCTTGGATGCTTTCGGCGACAAGCAGCATCCCGAAACGCGAGCTTGGCGAAAAACTGATGCGACGAGCACGTTCGCTTCGCGCGAGACTGCTGGACCAGGCCGATGACTTAAACCAGCGTCACCAGCTCGCTTGGCTCCTTGTCGCTCACGCAAACCCCGATTATCGAGACCCGCAACAATCGCTCACGCTAGCGACTTTGGAAGAGGACCGGCTTTCGACGCAAGACTTTTTGCTACTCACACGAGGCATGGCCTTTTATCGACTCGGGCTTCTCGACGATGCAATCGAAACACTGCGGCCGATCGCGGAGGAACCTTGGCGTTTTGAAGCGATCACGGCAAACCGCATCTCGCACTCCATGGCAGTTCTTTCGATGGCCTATGCCCAGAAAGAGGACGTCGAGCGCGCGTCACGATGGTTGGATCGTGCGGAGCAATGGATCGACCGTCTCGCACCCAGCGAGGTGGAACGGATTCGCTTTCACCGGGAAGCTCGCACCCAACTCGATCAAGCAATCCGTCGACAAAAGAGGGCGCTTTCGCGGTGATCTGACACCGCTTCTCAGCCCACTCTGATTCCAAGTCCTTCCTCCCGTTCACCAACGGGGATCTCCGGCTCAACGTGCGCGCCGATCGCCCGCGGGTTCGCACGACAACTCTTCGAGCGGGCATTGAAAGAGGTTTTGCGATGTTTGGAAAGAAAACTCGAATCCGTCCATCTCGAGATGGTCGACGCACCCGTCTGTCGGCTCAGACGCTCGAATCGCGTCAACTCATGGCCGGCGATGTCGGACTGGACACCGGATTCTCATTTCACGTCACGAAGTTCGATGTCGTTCAGTCCGAACTGGCGGCGGAAGTCGCGTCGATCGGACAAACGCCTCGCGGGATTCAACTGAATCCGCAATTCGATTTGGATCTCAATCTTAACCTGGATTTGGATCTCGACTTCGTCGCGGCGAATCCAATCGAGATTGACTTATCGGCCATCAGCGCGAGCAACTTCGCATTCGACACACAGACTTTCGTTGGTGACGGGATCTTCGCCACCGGAACAGCCAGTGCCACCGGACCGAATGCGGTCGCTTTCGTTTCAATCGACACGTTCGGCAGCGGCGTGTCCGTTTCCGGATTTGCGTCGGCCGGAACCGGTTCGTTTAGTCTCACGCCACCGAGTATCAGCGTGAGCACGTCGTCGACGACGGTATCGAATCGTACTTCCAGCTTCTCGATCGTGAGCAACATCGACAGGGACTTTACGTTTGATATTGATGTCGCCGACAGCACGTTGGTCGATCAGGCGGTGCTCGACCAAGCGCTGCTCGAATTCAGTCTCGAAGGACGGTAGGCCGCGGCCGGTTGCTAAGGAAGGATGGCTGCGGCCGCACGACGTAGACACCGAGGGTGCCCCGCGCGAGGCATCCTCGGAGGGTGTGAAGGCACCGGTTGCGGGGACAGAGCACAAGAAGGGGCACAGGCTGAGGGGACAGGGGGACAGAGCACAACGTGAATCTGGTTCGCTGCGCGGCCGTAAGTCAGTGTTTCACCACAGAGGACACGAAGGCCACGAAGACGAGAAGACGCGGGGGACAGGAAGACGCCGGGGACAGGGGGACAGGAAGACGCCGGGGACAGGGGGACAGGAAGACGCCGCGGACAGAGCACAAGGGAAGACGCGGGGGACAGAGCACAAAGCTGAGACGCGTCCGGGGACAGAGCACAAACTGACGGCCTAGGCTCAGACGCCACCGGACAGAACACCCCGGAAATCAAGTGGGCTGCGGGGACAGAGCTGGCTCCAGGCGATAGAGCACGGTGTGAAGAGACGGGCTGGGGGGACAGAGCACAACGAAATCTGTTCGCAGCTCGACGGTAGGTCAGTGTTGCACCACAGAGGACACGAAGGCCACGAAGACGAGAAGACGCCGGGGACAGAGCACAAAGCTGAGACGCGTCCGGGGACAGAGCACGGTGTGAAGAGACGGGCTGGGGGGACAGAGCACAACGGAATCTGTTCGCAGCTCGACCGTAAGTCAGTGTTGCACCACAGAGGAGCGAGCTTTCTATTTGGTGCCATGCACCTATCGGGCAAGGCACGGACAATTTTGGTGCCAGGCACAGAGTCGCCATGCACAGAGTCGAATTCGGCCCGGCTCGCCAGCAAATCATGTATCCTTCGACGACTTCAACAGGAGGATTTTTGCATGCGAAAGCTGATCTTTGCCCTCATGCTGCTACCACTGACTGTGTGCCGCGGCGAAACGTTGGTGTACCTGGGAACCTACACCCGTGGTGTCAGCGAAGGCATCTACGTTTCGAGACTGAACACGCAGACCGGGGAGATGTCGGAGCCCCGGCTTGCGGCAAAGCTCGAAAACCCTTCGTTCGTCGCGATGCATCCGAGTGGCAAGTTTCTTTACGCCGTCTCCGAAGTCGGTGCCGCCGATGCGATGGGCGTGACGGCGTATTCGATCGTCGAGGATGGCAGCCTGAAAAAGCTCAACGCCCGATCGACCAAAGGAGGCGCCGCGTGCCATCTTCAAGTCGACCCGACCGGGCGCTGTCTCGGCGTCGCCAACTATACCGGCGGAAGCTGCGCCAGTTATCCCATCAACCAGGACGGTTCCCTCGGCGAAATTGGTTCGTTCTTCCAACACGAGGGCGGAAGCATGGTCGACAAACGTCGACAGGAAGCACCCCACGCGCACTCGATCAACTTTAATGCGGACGGCACCCAAGCTTTCGTCGCCGATCTTGGCATGGACCAAATCAGGATTTACGACGTCGACGCGGCGACGGGGAAAATGGTTCCGTCCGCTCAGCGATCGGTCAAGCTGCCGCCCGGCGGTGGGCCGAGGCACTTTTCACTTGCGCCCGACCAGTCGGTGGCGTTTTCGAATCTTGAATTGACCTCACAAGTGCTCTGGCTCGACTATTCAACAGCCGATCGAACGCTCGCAATGGGCAGTGTGGCTTCGACGCTTCCGGCGGCGTGGGACGAATCGGGAAACAGCACCGCGGAGTGCTTGCTGCATCCCAATGGTGGGTTCGTCTATGTTTCCAACCGTGGTCACAACTCGATTGCGGTCTTCCGATGGGACACCAAAACGAAGACGCTCGTGCTGCTCGAAAACGAGCCGACTCAGGGTGAGATTCCACGCGGGTTCGGCATCACTTCGGATGGCAAGTTTCTGATCGCGGCGAATCAAAAGTCAGCGAGCGTGGTCAGCTACCGTATCGAATCGAACGGCCAACTCACGCCCACTGGTCACCGGATCCGTGTCGATATGCCGGTGAACGTTCGCTTCTTGGAACGTTGACGGACCTTCCTAGCGCATTGCGCGAGCGTCGGAAGGCGCTCCCGACGCATTTCTCAGCCGCTGATCGAGAACGGAGTCGGCGTGAATCCCAGTGGCATGAATGCGAGGGCGATCCAGCCAAGAACGGTGCGAGTGGTCCCGAGCGGAACATCGTCATTTGCGGTCGGCGGATGATTGATGCCCATCAACAAGAGCAGCGTCAACATGACCGACCATCCATAGTAGCCGCCAAGGAGCACACCCGCGATCGCCCCGATAACGAACAGGCGGGCGACGAGATGTGCGTGCTTACCGACCAAGGCGTAAAGAATGTGACCGCCGTCGAGTTGACCGATCGGAAACAGATTGAGTGCGGTGATAAAGAGACCCACCCAACCCGCGAAGGCGAGCGGATGCAGAATCACATCGTGTCCGTCGGGAATCGTCCCAAACGTTAATTGCACAAGCCACTGGTAAAAGAGTGGCTCTCCGAACATCAGCAGCAACTGATTTTCCGGGATCGGCTGGACCTCGGATAGCTGTAGCCCAATGATCGAGAAAACCACGGCGGGGAAGAAGCCGGCCAGTGGTCCACTGATGGCGATGTCGTACAACTCCTTCCGGTCACCCTTACCCGGTTGCATCGCGATGACCGCGCCCATCGTCCCGATGGGACTGATCGGCATCGGGATGAAGAATGGGAGGCTTGCCGGCACACCGTAGCGAACCGCTTGCAAGTAATGGCCAAATTCATGTGCCAGCAGGGTGAACATGAGTGCGAGAGAGAACACCCAGCCGCCGGCAAACCAGGTGCTGACGCAGGTCGCCACGAACAGCAGCAGTGGAAGCGTCTTGCGGGGACGATAGACGGGTCGGCCCGACATTGCCCTGAGCGTTTCGGAGGTCGGCGGAGGAAACCCGTCGTCGAATACGATCTCGCCTTGTCGTGTTTCTCCGTGGAGATCTTCGCTGCTCATGCTGGAATTCTAGCGAACCGATCAAGTTCGACGCACCCCGATTCGCCACTTGCTTTTCGCCATCGTCCAAAGAGTCGCGCTCGACCAACGAATTCGACTGTTACATTAGGGGGCGAACCTCCATCTTCCCGCGGTGTTCTGATGAGTCAAGCTGAGAGTGATTTTGAGACGCCCCCCGAGACACTCGGTGTCGACGAAACGGATGAGGCGGCCGAGTCGACGGTCTCGGACACCCCGCCGGGGATTCGGTTTTCACTCGGCGGAATGCTCCTTCTCCTTGTGATCGCCGCGGTCGCATTTGGCTGGTGGAACGATCGACAGGCTCTCATGGCGCGGATCGCGGCGCTCGAATTCGACGACAGCCCCTGGGGAACCGGTCAGGTCATTGGTCCACCAAACACGGCCGGATCGGGCGATCTCAGAACGGCATGGGCTGCTTCCACACAAGACGCTCAGCCAGAGTGGCTGATCCTCGAGTACGGAAAACCGATTCGTCCGGCGAGCGTCCAAGTTCATGAGACTTTCAACCCAGGTGCTCTGAACCAAGTTTCCGTGTTCGACCCGGAAGGGAAAGAAGTGGTGGTTTGGCGCGGCGTCGACCCCACGGGACCTGACAAGGACCGCGGCGTCTCAACGATCCCGGTGTCGACGACGTTCGATGTTCGCAGAATCAAGTTGTATCTCGATTCACCAAAAGTAAGCGGCTGGAACGAGATCGACGCCGTCGGATTGGTCTCCGACAAAGGAAGAGTCCATTGGGCAACCGACGCGGCGGCGAGTTCCTCTTTTGGCAAGAATCGTCAACTCCCTTCACTTGACCAAGGCTCGCAGGACGCTCCCTGATCAACATCGTGAAGAATCGAGTTGAGGAGCCTATCCACAGCTGCAGCCACTTGGACTTATCCAGACCGCTCGATGATCGGCTTGTAGGT
>JBCBLJ010000145.1:0-13342 GCA_038520195.1 Planctomycetota bacterium | reverse complement strand
TCCGCATATGGATCTGCCCGTCGGATTGGGGCTCGGCATCGGAACGCTCGTGGGGCTGATCAACACCGTCATCGGAACCGGTGCGATCTACTTTGATTCCCTCGCCGTGTTGGTGTTTCTGCTTCTGATCGGTCGATGGATTCAGTTTCGGCAGCAAAATCGCGCCGCCAAAGCCGTTGATCTGATGATGCGAATCACGCCTCATCACGCGAAACGCGTTAGCGAAGATGGCACCACTCAATTGGCCGACGTCCGATCCCTCGTGCCCGGTCAAGTCGTTCGTGTGGCGGCGGGAGAAAGCGTGCCAGTCGATGGCGTGATACAGACCGGCTGCACCTCGATTGACCGCTCGTTGCTCACCGGAGAGAGCCGGCCCGAGCACACGCGTGTTGGCCACGAAGTCTGCGCAGGAACCCTGAACATTCAGCGAACGATTGATGTCGAGGTGACCGCGACAGGGCGAGAGAGCCGCATCGGAAAGGTGATGACTCTGGTCGAATCCGCTTTTGGAAAGAAGGCTCCGATCGTTCAGTTAGCCGATCGAGTCGGCGGCATCTTTGTCGTGGCCGTCACTGCGGTCGCGTCGGTCACGTTTGCGGTGTGGGTTTCGGACGGTTGGCAGGTGGCCGCTGCACACGCGACCTCGCTCTTGATCGTTGCCTGCCCCTGTGCCCTTGCCCTGGCGACTCCGTTGGCCATTGCGGTGGCACTTGGACGCTCTGCACGCAACAAGCTCTTCGTTCGAGACGGCGGACTCCTGCAACAATTGGCTCGTGCTGGTGGAACCGTGTGGTTCGACAAGACGGGGACATTGACGCTGGGCCAACCACGCGTGACAAAAACCGTCTCGAACGATGCTTCGACGGCAGTTGCCTATGCGGCCGCCGTCGAATCGGGCTGTGCGCATCCGGTCGCCGTCGGCATTCTCGAAGAGGCCAAGCGCCGCAGCGTCACGATTCCGATGATCGACTCGCCGCCGGAGATGCGCCAGGGAGGAATTCAAGGAACGGTTCTCGGGCACGACGTGCTGGTCGGCAATGTGGGCCTGATTCAAGACTCGGAGGCCGCCATCAACGAAGATCAGCTCCGGGAGGTCGACGAGATCCTCGGTGCCGGCCAGTCACCAATCGTAGTCGCCATCGACCGTCGTGTGGAGGCGATCTTCGCGATCTCCGACCCACTCCGTCCCGATGCCCGGGAGGTCGTCCGGAAAATCCGCAATGCGGGATGGGAAGTGGGCATCCTCTCCGGTGACAGTCCGCAAGTTGTATCCGGTGTCGCGCGTGAACTCGACATTCAGATGGCCGAAGGCGGCGTGACGCCCGAAGGTAAACTCGCAGCCATCCAATCCTCGCGAAAATCAGGTCGTTGCACGGTGATGATCGGCGACGGCGCGAATGATGCCGCTGCTCTTGCGGCGGCCGATGTTGGAATCGCAGTACGTGGCGGCGCCGAAGTGAGCCTTCGTGCCGCGCCGGTGTATATCGCTTCGGGGCGACTAACCAGCGTTCTGGATCTTTTGAGCGTCGCAAACTCCACCCAGCGCTTGATCCAGACAACGTTCGCGGTATCGCTGACCTACAACGCGATCGCGGTGGCCCTCGCGATCACCGGTTCGATTAGCCCATTGATCGCAGCGGTACTCATGCCGATCAGTTCGATTAGCGTTCTTACGATCACGCTCGCCTGGCCAATCCTAGGAGGCTGCCGCCCATGAGTGTCTTGTACATCGCTCTCCCACTTGCATTGCTGTTGGGCTTCTCCGCAACCGTCGCCTGTGTTGCTTGCCTGCGAGGCGGCCAGTTCGACGACCTGGAGACGCCAAGTATCCGAATTTTGGTGGAGGAAATGACCGCGAACCGACCGAGCGAGGGAGAGAATCATGGATCGTGAGGAGCAGACCCTTTTTGATCGACTCGGTGGCGCCGAACGGCTTGCGGAAATCATCGAAGCGACCTATGAACGAGTCTTGGCGGACCCGGAGCTAGCACCCTTCTTCGAAGCGGTCCCAATGGATCGCCTTCGAAAGATGCAGTTCCATTTCCTTGCCGCGGCCTTCGGAGGCCCCGCCGAGTACAGCGGCGCGGAGTTGACCGCCGCCCACGCGGGTCGAGGAATCAGCGGAAAGGAATTCTCGAAGTTCTGCGGTCACTTTTTGGACGCTTTGGTCTCCGCTGGCGTTGGTCAGGACGAAGTCGACCGAGCGCTGGGGCGACTGGCAATGTTTCGGGATAAAGTAACCGGCGAAGCCAATGTCGACGGCTGACGCACATGAAGTTGTGAGACGATACTACCTGGACGGGCTCGCTCGACGTGCCCGTGTCGGCTTGAATGACTTCGGAGATCGTTCGGACATGTCAGAAGACCCAATCAGACTCCTGCTCGTCGAAGACGAAGACGACTTTCGCGATTCTTGTTCGCGTTGGATGAATCGCAAAGGGCATGACGTCAGTTCGGCGGCGGGCGGCGCCGAAGCACTCGGCCTCTGCGAAATGAAAGAGTTTGATGTCGCGGTCTTTGACATGAACATGCCAGGCATGTCAGGGATGGAACTGTTACAACGCGTGGTGCAAGAGCGTATCGAGATGGAGGTCATCATCTTGACCGGCCAAGGGACGATCGATATGGCCGTCGAGGCGATGAAGCTGGGCGCGTGCGATTTTCTGACCAAGCCATGTGCTCTCGGTGACCTCGAACACCGCTGCCGCTTGGCACGTGATCGCAGGAAGTTGCGTCGAGAGAACTCAAACCTGAAAGCGATCCTTTCCCGTAGCTCGTCACCTTCGCGGTTGATCGGGGAGTCCGCGCCGATGCGGACGATCGAACGAATGATCCAGAAGGTCGCGCCGACGGAGAAGCCCGTCCTGATCCTCGGCGAAAGTGGGACTGGTAAAGAGGTCGTCGCGCGTCGAATCCAGGAGTGCAGCGGATTGGCGGATCAACCATTCGTCACCATCAATTGCGCCGCCCTGCCGGAACAGCTGGTCGAAAGCGAGTTATTTGGACACACGAAAGGCTCTTTCACAAGCGCGCATGCCGACAAACCTGGGCTGTTCGAGATCGCCGACGGCGGCACACTTTTCATCGACGAAGTCGGGGAACTGCCCCTCGCACTTCAGCCGAAACTTCTACGTGTCTTGGAAGATGGTTCGTTGCGCCGAATCGGTTCGGCCAAAGAACAGACGGTGAAAGTGAGGGTGATCGCGGCGACAAACCGCAATTTGCAAGCCGAAGTCAACGCGGGCAACTTCCGTGAGGACCTTTTCTACATCAACGTCCTTTCGTTGGAGCTTCCGCCCCTACGCGACCGAGACGGTGACGTCGACCAACTGATCGACCACTTTTTGGAAGAAGGTTGGCACATTGACGAGCCGGCTCGACATGCGATGTGCAAATTCGCATGGCCCGGCAATGTTCGGCAGATGATCAACGTGCTGGAGCGAGCCACGATCATGGCCGATGCGAACGAGATCACCCTGGATGACCTTCCCTCTGAGATCTCAAAGGGGCAGGAGCAGGTGACAGTACCCAGTCATCAGGATGCTCCGTCGACCTTACCGTTACGTGTAGCTGAGTTTACCGCGTCCAGCGACGACGAGCATTTGACGCTCGAGGATGTCACGCGAGGCTATGTACTGTGGACACTTGAAGCTTTCGATGGCAACAAATCCAAAGCCGCTCGCGCACTCGGAATCCATCGGCGAAAGCTTTACCGTTTGCTGGAACGATGCAACTCCAACGCGTCACAAGCCGATCTCGGCGAGGACGTCGAGTAAGCTCTGGTAACCAGTATGCTCCGATGAATTGACTTGCAGTCGCTGATCGCCACAACGCGATCGTGCCGAACGAAGCTGAATCGAACATGGATCAGGGACTCCACATTCTATTGGTCGAGGACGACGCAGATACGCGCGCCAACCTCCTTGACATCCTGCAACTCGACGGCCACCGCGTTGAATCTGCCGAGAACGCCGAGGACGCGCGAAGAAGCGTTTCGAAAACGGTGTTCGAGATCATCGTTCTTGATCGGAAACTGCCGGACGCGACCGCGGACGAATTGTTGCCCGAATTGCTCGCGCTCAACCCGGACGCTCATGTCATTGTCATGACCGGCTTCGCGAATTTGAACAGCACCATCGCGGCTTTTCGCGCCGGAGCGGCCGATTACCTCCTGAAACCAGTGAATGTCGATGCCCTGCGAAACAGTTTGGAACACATCCAGAACAAACGCCGTGTTGAGAACCAGCTCGTCCAGAAACAAGAATTCGCCAATCTCATCCTGAATACGGCCGATGCCGTCATTCTTGTTCTCAATTTGCAGGGATGCATTGTCCAGGTCAACGACTTTTTCCAACGCATCACCGGATGGACTCAAGAGGAGATTGCCGGCCAGGATTGGTTTGAAGCCTGCATTCCAGCAACGGAACGAGAACGAGTACGTGATGTTTTTCTACAAACCGCTGAGGACTCGCACTCGCGCGGCATCGTCAATCCGGTCCTCACCAAGGGCGGAGAAGAGCTTCAAATTCGCTGGTCCAACAACACGCTGCGGACGGGCTCAGGCGAAACAGCCGCCGTGCTGGCCGTTGGGATCGACGTGACGGATCATATCGCGGCGGAACAGCAACTTCTTCGCGCGGAAAGACTCGCGGGCGTTGGCCAAACGATGGCCGCGATTGCCCATGAAAGTCGCAATGCACTTCAGCGCATCCACGCCGGCGTCGAGATGCTCGAAGAAATCATGCGTGGAGACCCGGAAACCGAGCCAGACCTGTTGGTCATCAAGCGGGCAGCAAAGGATCTGAACCGATTGCTGGAAGAAGTTCGGTCGTTCGCCGCGCCAATCAATCTTCACTTGGGACCGTGTGACCTCGAAGCAACCATACGTCGCGCATGGACCAATGTGGTCGAAGCCAACAGTGCAGTGAAGACCGGTTTTGAGATGGATCTTTCCGGAGGGGAATTGACGATCTCCGCGGACCGTTTCCGTATCGAACAGGTGTTCCGCAACTTGTTCGAGAATGCGATCGCCGCGTGCGAACAGGTGGGGAGGATTCACATTTCCGGTGAGCGAACGAACGCGCATTGCCGTCTCGTCGTCTCCGACTCCGGCCCCGGTTTGACACTCGAACAACAGGAACGCATCTTTGAACCTTTCTTTACGACAAAAGCCAAGGGAACGGGTCTTGGGATGGCGATTGTCAAGCGGATTATCCTCGCCCATGATGGCACGATCGAAGTCCTGCCAGCGAGCGTAACCAATTCGGGCGCCCAAATTGAGCTTCGCCTGCCTCTTCAGCCGACTCGAAAATCGAACCCTGCGTGATGAATCCCGACTCTTCCGATCGACCCGAACGTCACGCCTATTTGGAGGAGATTTTTGCTACCGCGGTCGATGCCATCGTGGTGATCGACGAGCGCGGCATTGTGCAGGATGCGAATCCAGCACTTGAGCGACTGTTCGGGTTCAGCGTCGAAGAAGTTCTCGGGCAAAACGTCAGTCTTTTGATGCCGAGTCCGGATCGCGAACGGCATGACGGTTATCTCGCAAACTACCTGCGCACCGCCAGCGCCAAGATTATCGGCATCGGTCGCGAGGTGGTCGGACAACGAAAAGACCGCTCGACCTTTCCGATGCATCTCGCGGTGAGCGAAATCGTATCCGATCGCAAGAGGCTTTTCGTCGGCGTCGTTCGTGACATTTCGGACCTCAAGCAAGCCGAAGGGCAACTCCGTGAGTTGAATGAACAACTCGAAGACCGCGTTCAGTCACGGACCGAGGAACTGCGGGCCACGCAAGCCGAGTTGGTGCGGAGCGAGAAGTTGGCGACACTCGGCCAGGTATCGGGTGGTATCGCACATGAAATTCGGAATCCGCTGAACGTGGTCAAAACGTCCGCCTATTTCCTGTGTAACGCCAAGTCTCCGACCCCCGAAAAGGTTCGCGAACACCTGTCTCGGATCGACCGTCAGGTGACTCTGATCGATAGCGTCATTACAGCGCTTTCGGATGTCGCACGGCTGCCCGATCCACAACCAGTACCGTGCGAGATCGACGAAATGATCGTCGGCATCATCGGCTCGATTCAACTCGGCGACGACATCCAATTCGATGGAGGGTTTCCAGCGAAATTGCCGGCGGTTTGGGGCGATCCCAACCAACTACCGATCGTGTTTCGAAATTTGATCCGAAACGCTCGAGATGCGATGCCCGACGGCGGAACACTGTCTGTCTCCGCGGAGCGAGATGACAACGCATTGGCAATCCGCGTCACCGACACTGGTGTCGGAATTGCGGCCGATCAAATGACCAAGATCATGGAACCCCTCTATTCGACGAAGGCACGCGGCATGGGTCTAGGTTTGGCGATCTCCATCGCCATCCTTCAGCGCAACGGCGGTTCTCTTGGCGTCGAGTCAACGGTCGATGTGGGGTCGACGTTTACGGTGACACTACCGATTTCGTCGGATCAGAATTTGGGACGCCCATCGTGAGGCATCACTGCTCTTTCGCGTCTTCGAGAAACCGTTCCACGGGAGTCTCGACGAAGATGGTCCAGCCGCGAGTATCGAATCCGGCGTCTTTCAGAGCTTGGATCAACTGCTTGGGCTGCTTCGGTTTGTCGATCGCAAAATTGAGTCTCGCGATGGTTCCAAAGGCGTTCGCCCCGCCGCGATGAAGATGAGTGTTTTGGGCGCGTGCTTTCAAGACCCAATCGTTGGCACCGATCAAACGCTCATCGAGTGCGTCTTGAAAACGACCCCAACAGGTCGTGTGGGGGCCATTGATTTGGACAAGCGTGACGTGCTTTTTCGTTTCCTGGGGGACCCATTTCTCTAAAATCGCGAACGCTTGACGTCGTGCTTTCGCGGGGGCGGAACTGAGAAACAGATTTCGCGACAGGCGAATCGCTTCGGATGTGTGCCGTGTGCCGTCAAGTTGGTTCGCGATCCGTATGAGTTCCAGCGCGGTCTTCTCACGATCGGCATCCGGTTTGTCGGTCCGGAAAGCGATTTCCAATTGTTCGATCTGGGGACGCAAGCTCTCAAGGTCGGGCTGTTCTGATGTTGCATCGTCAAACGGCAACGAAATCAGAGCAACAATCGAAATCGCAAATGCATTCATCGTGATCCCATCGGTTAGTCGTTCTATTCCAAACACAAGACACAAAGGCCCACGCTCACAGATCGCGTGACTCTCCTTCAACCAGTGAGTTTGCTCCCTTGGTTGATAGTCGAGACGACTCAATCGTCTGCCAGCAAATCGAAACGCGTGCCCCGCACTCTTGGGCGAAACGCTGGTGGCCGATCGGTGCATCAGCGTCGTGCCTGTGTAGTTCTACAGACCAATCGGACATTTGATCTCTTCAAGCCGTCAAAACAACTTCAGGAGATTGTAAAACTCTCTTGGTCGATGCTCGGCGCCGGAATGCGACGGTGCTCGGGCACTTCGTGGCATGCAGTTAAGCCCAAAATCCCACGATGCCGTACTTCCCGGCTTGATTACGGCCTGAGTCCCAGAACTCAAATCCTGAAGGCTGCACTAGTTGGTTGCGCGAAGATGGGCGACACTGTCGCGCGGCGAGGGCGAACTCAGCCTCGCAAACACAGCGGCGGTGTGTCAGAGATGGAAAACGTACCGGCCTGCCAAGCGTAGCCGTCGTTGAACGAATCACTGGCATCGCACTACCATCACATCCTCGATTTGGTGAAAGGCAAGGCAGTCATGTTGCATGGTGAGAAGGCATGGGGCAACGAAACGGCGATCGGCCGGACAAATGTCTCTCGGGTCGGGGTGGTCCGATTTACCGCTTGGATGGCAGTGTTCGTCTTGCTCAGTTCATCCCTTTACGCGGAGGCACCTCGCGAATGGACGGCCGAGGATCTGCGACAAGCCGCTTCGGCTGGCGAGCTCGAGACCGTCGAGGCCTGTTTGACCGCCGGCGTGCCTGTTGATTCGGCGAATGCCTATGGCGTGACGCCTTTGCTTCTCGCCGCGGACCATAAACACATCGACGTCGCGAAACGACTCTTGGACGCGGGCGCCAATCCCGGAACAAGAGACCGCTTCTATGGGTTTACGCCGATGGCGTGGGCGCTGAACCGACAGCAATTTGATCTGGTCACTGCACTCGCGAAAGCGAATGCCCCGGATACCAACCAGGCGCTGACGCGGAACGTGTATTTCGACAACGCGAAAGCGGTCAACGCCATCCTTGAATCGGACTCGGTCTCGGTCGAGACCATCCGTTGGGCTGCCATTCGTGCACGACTCTTGGAACGAAAAGAACGTCTGGAGACGTTGATCAACGCGCTCCCGGAAGGTCAACGCGAGCTACCCAAAGCCGACCCGGACCCGGTGACTGCTTATGTGGGGTTCTTTCAGAAAGGTGATGAGGTGATCAAGCTGGTCGAAAAAGAGGGGTCGCTCTACTTGCAGTCCGGGCGCGAAGCAACACCGAGACGGCTCACTCATTTGGCGCCGGGTGAATTCGAAATCGGCCTAGGGAGAATCCTCTTTGCGACGAGTCAGTCAGGAGATCCGCAGCAGTTTACGCGCGAGCTGCGCGGCAGTAATAAAAGCGTCTTCAAACGGCAGCCAGAGCTCAGCGAGTTCCCCGAAACCGAGAATCCTGACCCGGAGCCCTCCGACTCAATCGCGACGAAGCCGGAGCGTTCAGTGCCACAGGATTTCCTCTTTGACGGCATGCCCTGGTCGGGTTTTCGAGGCCATTTGGCGCGAGGCATTGCCACCGACACGACCGTGCCTACGACATGGGATTTGGAATCGGGTGAAAACGTTGCGTGGAAAGCCCCCATCGACGGACTTGCCAACTCTTGCCCAATCGTTTGGCAAGACCGTGTCTACCTGACGACGGCGGTCAGCCAAAATGTTGACGCTGATGGCTTTCAGACGGGCTTGACGGGTGACGTCGCGTCGGTCGATGAGTCGGACCCCTGGTCGTTTCGACTGCTATGCCTGGATTTGAAAACCGGCGATGTGATTTGGGACAAAGAAGCCTGCAACGCCGTTCCTGCGGTCAAACGACACGCCAAGAGTAGTCACGCCAACCCGACGCCCGTGACGGACGGAAACCTGATCGTGGCCAGCTTCGGCAGCGAAGGCATCTACTGCTTTGACCGCGATGGAAACCTGAAGTGGGATCGCGACCTCGGCATGCTTGATAGCGGCTGGTTCTATGATCGTAGCTATCAATGGGGCTATGCGAGCAGTCCGTGTCTGGTCGACGATCGCGTGATCATTCAATGTGACATTCAAGATCAGAGCTTTCTAACTGCCCTGGACCTAGAGACCGGGGAGACGGTTTGGACAACCGAACGCGACGAAATCCCAACCTGGGGCACACCGGTCGGCTACACCTCGCCCCAAGGTGAGCGCGTTGTCGTTGTCAGTGGCACGAAGGCAAACGCGGCGTACGACTTGGATGATGGGACGCTGCTGTGGAAGCTTGGTGGATTCTCTGAGATCGTCGCGCCCACACCCCAGGTCGTTCCCTGGGGCGTCCTGCTGACTTCGGGTTACGCTCCGATCAAACCGATCGCTTTGGTTCGCCATGAGGCACGCGGAGACTTGACGTTACCGGAGCCTGGCCAGGACGAAATCGCCAACCCCACGGACTCATTCGGTTGGGCTCGGCAAAAGGGTGGCCCCTACATGTCCACGCCACTTATCTATGAGGGGTTGCTCTACAACTGCGACACTCAAGGAGTCTTGACTTGCTATGACGCCACCAACGGCGAGCAGATCTACAAGAAGCGTTTGCGTGGCGGTGGCGCAATGTCTTTTACCGGTTCTCCCGTCGCCGCGGGCGGCTGCCTCTACTTTCCGAGCGAGCAGGGCGTGATCCAGATCGTTCGAGCCGGAATCGAATTCGAACAGCTGGATCCCATGAAGATCGCCGAAGCGACGCTTTCTTCGCCCGCCATCTCCGGTGGCTACCTCCTGATCCGCGGAGAGTCACACCTGTTCGCATTCAAGCAGGATGACTGATCGAATCGCATTTCCGGAGAGCGGCTCCCAACGACACCTCGACTCAGTCAGGCAACGCTCTCGTTTGCGATCTTTTCCGATCCGTAGATCCATCCAAGCGCGGTGCCCGTCAAAGTGAACTGGATCAACTGAAACACGGTGTGGGCGAGAAGGAACGGTGCGATTGGGTCGATTTGGAACTTTGCCGCCGTGGCAAAGCCCATCGCGGTGTAGGTCATCAGCCCAACGATCAAGTTGAATCTGACGCCCCGCGCGATTGGGTTGCCCGCCCCATGGTTGTAGCGTGGGTAGAGATATCCGATCACGGCGCCCTGGACGAGAATCGCGGCGATCCCGAGCACCATGATGGGTTCCTCACGCTGAAAGGCTCCCCACTCAACGTACTGCTCGTGGAAGAAAACCATGTGCCAGGGGTAGGCCCAGCTCATCGTGAGCACGAAGTACGCCACCAAAAACAGTCCGAGTTTCTTCATCGTTCCGTACTCCCCTGTGGTTGTCGATAGAAGCTCATCGTCGCACCGCATTCCAACGACTCTTGTTTCAGCAGCTCCAGGGTCGCTGGAGTCGTTCCGTTTTCGAACAGCCGCTTGCCCGCACCTGCCAGCACCGGAAACGTCCACAGCCGAAATTCATCGATCAAGCGATGAGAAAGGAGCAGCTGAATGAGCCGGCAACTTCCGTGCACCTGTAGCAGTGGTCCCTCCTGCGTTTTGAGCCGAGAGACTTCGGATGCGATGTCTCCCACAATGGCATGAGAATTCGCCCACGAAAGTGAACTCGGATCCGACGTCACCACGAACTTCCGCGCATCGTTGAGCTTCTTGGCAACGGGATTCGCTTCCTCGTCGGCCTCCGCGAAGGCACCCGCGAAAGAGTCATAAGTTCTGCGGCCGAGAAGCAGATCGTATGGTTCCGACATCGCCTCACGCATCACCTGTTGCATCACTTCGTCCCAGTATCGGCGGGCCCAACCGCCCTGCGAGAATCCATTCGACGTGTCTTCGTCGGGACTGCTGGGCGCTTGCATTACTCCGTCGACGGTCAAAAAGGTGAGGACCGCTAGCCGCCTCATAAGACCTGCTCCACGAAGCTCATGTGCATTTCTGCGTGACGCAGGTTAAAGTCCGTCCATTCCCGCTCTGAGATTCTCCCGAATGCGGGGTGCGATGCGCGGTGGCTTTCTTGATGTTGCCGATCGACCGCTTGCTGCAACAGGGAGAGTCCGTGCTCCACCGAGGAATCGCTTGGTGGAAGATACGCCTCCGATGTCTTGAATCCCGGAGGAAGTGCTTTGTCGAGAAACTTTCTCTTCATCAGTAGGGTCATTGTCCATCGCATCGGTGCGGGTAGAACAAAGCCGACGCCGTCGATGGAGGAATCAAGTGACAATGCGACATGCACAAGAATCTGTCCATAGCTCCAGTTGCCACGCGTTTCGATCGTCGATACCGCGAGTGCTCGCGCGTCTTCCAACAGGACCGCGTAGGAGTCGTATCGCACGACGCGGCGCCCGATGACTTGTTTTGTGTTGACGGTCAAAAAAGCAGCCCCCTTTACAGATGTTTTCGTTACAGCGCCCCGCCGCCTACGCTGCGAGTCGCCTGAATCAAGACGATTCATCGGTTGGCAATTCGTCGAGAACCTCGCCCAGAGCATCGAGCGAGTGTTCCCAGAACCGACGATGTTTGGCGATCCACTCCGAAGCTTCGTTGAGCGGCGCGACGGCCAGACGAAATCGGTGCACTCGACCACTGACGTGTCGCGACACCAGACCCGCTTGCTCGAGTACGCGCAGATGCTTGGAGATCGTCGGCTGTGCCGCGTCGACGGGCGCCCCTAACTCACTGGCTGTGCATTCGCCGCGCTGCGCGAGCATGCGCAACATCCGTCGTCGCGTACCGTCGCCGAGCGCATGGAACGTTCGGTCAAGCGTCTCTTGATAACGTATAGCCATGTGGCTATATTATGTGGCTGTGTTTCGCTTGTCAACCGATCAAACCGAATCATGGGAGCCGTCAGGTGGTCGCACCATCCGAAGATTACCTTGTCATCCGCCGCCGGTATGCGGCATCGCCCGAGGCCGTATTTTCGATGTGGACTCGCGCCGAGCTATTAAGTCGGTGGTTACGACCGTCGCCGGAGTACACGCATCTTTTCGTGGAAGTCGATGCGACCGTCGGGGGCCGCTATCGCATCGCATTCAAATCACCGGAAGGCAAGGTCGACGTTGTTGGCGGTGAGTTTCTGGACGTGTCGTCGCCCTCTAGGCTTGTCTTCACGTGGAAGTGGGAACCGCCCAACGAACACTCCGAGATCGACACCCAGGTGACAGTCGATCTGAAGGAGGTTCATGGCGAGACGGAATTGGTTCTCACCCATCGGATCAGTGATCGTTCGATGAAAGAGGAACATTGTGTGGGTTGGTCGGGTGCGCTGGATCAGATTCCGGCTTTGATTCCGACGGGCGGTGGCGCGGAAGAGGCAATCCCGGCTAACGAGGGTAACGCGGAGCCCGAGGGTGCAACGGCCTCAAATCCACACAATCGGCTCGCTTGAGGCGGGGTTGACGTTCGCGCCGATCCGACGCGAGACGCTCACGTGACGTTGTCGATCGATCTCGATCAACTCTTCTGTGTCGACGGCCGATCACGGAAGTTTTCGACCATCTGTCCACCGGATGGGTCGGTTCGCGTCGAATCGCGACGCCGCCCAATCTCGCCCCTCTCAACAGTCGTCGTCGTCCGGTTCCGGGGTGTTGATTTAGCCACCCCGCTTTCCTCCACGGAAATTCGTTGGCGGTCTGGACATGTCGACGGACGCATCCTCGGAAAGCGACGGCGACGGCAATCTTGATGCGTCCAAGGGGTGCAAATGGTTATCATGCATGGGTGACTTGGGTTCGCTTCGCAGCGGGTCTTCGCCGATTTTCGCGGGATGGAGTCGATGCAGCGAAGGTTGGCGTTCCGTCGCTGGCGATACCGACTTGGAGCTACATCGGTTTGTTGTCCGTCGGGTTGAGAGATGACTGAGGTTTCACTCGAAACGTACACGAACTTACTGAGTCGAAGCGGCCTGCTGAGTGAGGAAGTGGTAGAGGCACGGCTCGAAGAGTTCACGCAGCGCTCCTCATCCAGTGAGATATCGGAGGACGAGCCGCAAGAAACAGTCGAGCGTTTCGCGCAGTACCTCCGAGACGCAGAGTTGGTGACCGAGTGGCAAAACAATCACCTGCTCCGGGGACGTTTCCGCGGGCTCATGTTTGGCAAGTTTCGGGTCCTTCGGTTGATCGGCGCGGGCGGAATGGGACGCGTTTTTCTCGCCGAAGATAGC
>JBCBLJ010000269.1:0-9474 GCA_038520195.1 Planctomycetota bacterium | reverse complement strand
GGAGAGTTTGAACGGTAAGACGGTCTCCGTTTCCGGGAGTGGGAATGTCGCGATTTATGCGGTGGAAAAAGCGAGCGACTTAGGCGCCAAAGTCATCACACTGTCGGACTCCTCCGGATTCATCCACGACCCGGATGGAATCGACGCGGAAAAGCTGGCGTTCGTCAAAGAACTCAAGGAAATCCGCCGAGGACGTATCAGCGAGTACACCGAGCAGTTTCGCGCCGCAACGTTTCACAAGGGCCGTCCATGGAGCGTCCCGACCGAAGTTGCACTTCCCTGTGCGACGCAAAATGAACTCTCGCTGGAGGACGCAAACGAACTCATCAAGGGCGGAGTCCGCGCCGTTTGTGAGGGCGCCAACATGCCGACGGAACTGGATGCCGCCAAACGGTTTGCCGATGCTGGCATCCTGTTTGGCCCGGCGAAAGCCGCCAATGCAGGCGGCGTCGCGGTTTCCGGTCTGGAACAGAGTCAGAACGCAATCCGACTGTCGTGGTCACGCGAAGAAGTGGACGATCGCCTACGCACCATCATGAACGAGATTCACGGCAAGTGTGTTCGCCACGGTGGTGGCGAGGGAAAAGCGGTAGACTACGTCGCCGGCGCAAACATTGCCGGATTCCTGAAAGTCGCCGCAGCCATGTATGCCTACGGCGTCGTCTGAGAAAACTTGCCGCATGCAAACGACAGCACGATTTCGACGAGTCGAGTCGGAAGAGTCATTGCCGACGTGATCGATGACTCCCAAGACTGGCACGTCGCTTGCTCTTGGTCGAGACACTCAGTGGGCACGGAGCTATCCGACGGGTAGCATGCGACGAAGACCACTGCCATCGCCCGGGGGACGTTGAGGACTCGACGTTCCCGTTCGTCAGTCATTCCCTTCGAGGTATTCGACCGTGAGCCGTCTCTCGCCACTCGCGATCCTGGTCACCGTCTCTGTCATTTTTGCAGACACTTCACACGCCGACACGTCCATCACCGCTCTGCGAAACCATGCGGGCGAGCAGCTGCGACTGGAGGCAACCGCCAAAACAACGCGGCAGCAGAACGACGCCGCAGTCGCCCTCTGCGATTTGTACGTTGTCCTTCGTAGCGACGAAAGGTTTGGCGAAAGCGAGTTGCTCCAGGGCACGGCCACAAGAGTTCGTCGCCGTTTGATCAACATCTCCAAACGTTTGATTCGCCAGCTCAAACGCGAAGGCAAAGAACGGCCCGCTGGCTTTTCCGAAATGGTGGATCAAGCGGTTGAAACCTCGCTCTCTTCAGAAAGCCTTTCGGAAGAGAATCAATCGGCGTCTTCCACGCTTCAAGGTGCCAATGCTCCGGGCGAAGTGGCCAACGGCTGGGCGTTGGTGGAGCTAATTCAGCGAGTCATTTCGCCCGACTTTTGGCAACCCGTCGGCGGCCCAGGGACGGCCTACTACTTCCCCATGCGGCGACTCCTCGTCATCCGCGCCACCACCGATGTGCATCAACAGATCAAGGACTTGCTAATGGCGCTTCGCTGAGGTGCCAGCCGTCGTGATCCCAAACGCTGACGCACCAACTCGAAAGCGTTGGCTCAGGCACTTCAGAGTCTTGCCTCACGGATCTCGCAGCTCTCCCTTTTTGTTGGCCTGCCAAACTTCGCGGGTGTTCATCTCCATGGCGGTTAACCACCCGCCGCCATAGCAATAGGTGTCCAAGCAAATCAGGTGATCGGTGACCATCACCTCTCCGTCCCGATTGGCGGTGTGTCCCACGACGGCCGTCTTTCCACTGCCGTGAGGTGCGGGAATGCCTTGTGTCAACGAATACCACCTCAGCATTTCGACTTCCTGCTGGTCGAGCGGCTGGTCCGGATCATAGGCGGCGTGGGTAAAGAAATAGTCGCCGCTGACGTAGTAGTCCCCGAGCGCCGCAAAGAAGGCGTCGTGCTCTGGGGGAAGGAAATTCAAATCGCCGTCAAAGTCGTAGCTGTCCAGTGTGTCCACGCCGCCATAACGAAGCCATGCGTGATGCGCCGCTCCGTTTCGAAGCACTTCGAGCATCATCTCCTCGTGATTGCCTAGCACGCTGACCAATTGGGTGCGACGCCCCAATTCAATCAAGGATTCGACGACACCCCGCGAGTCGGGCCCACGATCGATATAATCTCCCAGCGTCACGACGACGTCTTCAGGTTGGGGGCTGATCGCTTCGATCAAAGCATCCAACGCATCGCGGCAGCCGTGAATATCACCAATTGCGATCAAGCGTCCCGACACGAATCGTTCCTAATGGTGCAGCGGAGGAGGCCAAGATGGCTCCGAACGCCCCCCTCTGCTGGAGCAGTGAGGGTACAGTTCGATGCAATTGACGTTCTGTGTGTAGATCGGGGCGGTTCGCCCCGAGTTTATTGAAAGTTTGCGGTAGCTGAGCGAAACTGTCCACATGGGAGATTGGGGTGCCGAAGGACGGAACTGACCCGTCTCGCATCCCATGGCAGTTGTACGCACCCAGGCGACCTTCCAGGACCGGAAAATCAGAATGACCAACGTTCACCCCTCATCCAAGCCGCCGCAAGACCCGCGCGGCGAGCGAATCGCGCCGGAGAACTTGGAAGACCTTTCCGAAACCGAAGTCGATGCGTGGGATGAAGAGGAACTCGAGGAGGAGCCGGCACTTCAAACCGATGAGTCCGCGGCGCTCTTCGGTAGCATGGCGGTGCACATCTTGATCATCGTTTCGCTCGCGATCATGCCCACCCAGCTGATCGAAGATGAAGAGGCAGTTGTGATCGTGTCGTCGCCGGTGGAAGCAGCCGACGAGGAGCCCATCATCGAAAAGGTGGTGTACAGCGAAATCCCCGAGATCGAGGTCGGTGCAAACAGCACCGCCGAATCCGAAATGGCTGACGCGTCGGCGGAGATGTTCGCCGAAGTCGCTGAAATTCCAAGTCCCGTTGATCTCGAACAGAGTGACATCGGCGACATCGAAGTGAATCGTATCTTTTCGCAACCAATGGCTCCCATGGATCGATTGACCGACCAAAAGGGAACAGTTGGCCAAGGCGAGACGGGTGCTGCTGGGGCCGTGGATCGGCTCACCTTCGAGATTCTCAAATCGATGGAAGAACGCCCGACGCTGGTGGTTTGGCTCTTCGATCAGAGTGGTTCACTCCATCGACAACGTCGTGAGATCCGAGATCGATTCGATCGCATCTACGACGAGCTTGGAATCATCAACAAGCAGGACGAACGATCGGCCGCCGACAAACGTCGTGGCATGAACCACGACGCACAGCTACTGAACTCCGTCATCGGTTTCGGAGAAAGCGTGAGGCTGTTTACCGAAACGCCCACGGAGGACATCGATCAGATCAAGGAGATCGTCGACAACATCCAAACCGATGATTCGGGCGTCGAGCGAGTCTTTGGTGCGATCAAGACCGCCGCCGATGAATACAAAGGACTCCGACGTAGTCGCGGCGATCAGGGCCCCATGCGAAACGTGATGCTCGTCGTCGTCACCGACGAACGCGGCGACGATGAACACATGGTTGAAGACACCATCGGCGTCTGCCGACGCTACGCAATGCCGGTCTACATTATCGGAGTTCCGGCTCCGTTCGGTCGCCGAGAAACGCTGGTCAAGTACGTCGACCCCGACCCGAAGTATGACCAGACCCCGCAATGGGCCAGCGTCGATCAAGGTCCCGAATCGCTGTTTCCCGAACGTGTCCAGCTCTCCTTCACGGGCAACTTCGAATCCGAGCCGGTGATCGACAGCGGTTTCGGACCCTACGCGCTGACGCGTCTGTGCTACGAAACGGGTGGCATCTTTTTCAACGTTCACCCAAATCGCAACGTCGCCCGCCGCGTCCGCCAACGCGAGATCGCCGCGTTCGCTTCGGGAATGGAATACTTCTTTGATCCGGCAAAAATGTCCCGCTATCGCCCCGACTATCTCGCGCCGCAGGACTACGTGTCCAAAGTCAAAGCCAGTCCGCTTCGAAACGCGCTCGTCACCGCCGCACAGCGTAGGCCAGCATCTGGAATCACCCGTCCACGACTCCGTTTCCTCGGCAACGATCAGGCACGTTTGGCCGCCGATCTCACCCGAGCACAGCAAGACGCGGCGCGACTCGAACAGCCCCTTGGCCAACTCGCCAACATCCTCCAGCCGGGGATGAAACTTCGCGAAGACGAACCAAGCCCCCGTTGGCGAGCAGGCTACGACCTGGCCATGGGCCGTGTCTTGGCCCAAAAGGTTCGCACCGAGACCTACAACGCGATGCTCGCGAAGGCCAAACTCGGAATGCCTTTCGAAAACGAAAAGAACAACACTTGGGTGCTTGAGCCGAGCGACGAAATCACCGTCGGAAGCAAATGGAAACGGGAAGCCGAAACGGCCCGCTCGCTGCTTGAAACCGTCGTCAGCGATCATCAGGGCACACCCTGGGAACTGCTCGCCTCCAAAGAACTCGAAGTCCCCATCGGCTGGACGTGGACCGAGACTTTCACCGACCTCACGCCCCCGGCCCCGAGGCGTCCAGGAAATAATAACAACAACCCACGTCCGCCTCGCGACGACCAAAAGCGGATGCTCAAGAAGGCGCCCAAGCGCCCCGTGCCCAAACTGTAGTCGAGCTGGCTCGACTTCGACGAGGTCAGAGGGTTTGTCGGCAGGTCGCATCGTCAAATGCGCGCAGCCTCCCAGCGGCTTGAGTGGCACTCTGGGTTATCGGCGGGCGTTCTTTTGTCGCTCAACCCCGTGCGACGGCATTCCGCTGTCGTGTTTCACGGGTAGGCAATGTCCACTTCGAAAGCTCTCTTTCGCGACAGTGATCTGATTTGTTAATCCACCCGAGTTGACGACACTCGACTCGTAAGTGGGAACATCTCCGATGCCTCTTCGGTTTCGACAGCCCTTCGCCGCTCTGCTCGCGCTCGCGCTCTCGCTCTCCGTCACGATCGCCGCTTCGGCAGCCGCCGGACCGCCTTCGCTGCTGAAGATCTTTGGAAACGCGAAACCGATCGAAGAAGCCAACTCCTTCCTACTCCGT
This sequence comes from Planctomycetota bacterium, assembly GCA_038520195.1. Taxonomy (GTDB): domain Bacteria; phylum Planctomycetota; class Planctomycetia; order Pirellulales; family Pirellulaceae; genus Stieleria. The sequence continues at coordinate 4,442 of JBCBLJ010000269.1, read as the reverse complement.
GAAGAAGACGGTCCATGGTTGCTGCTCGCGACAACATTTGTCGGGGACAACGCCAAATCGCGGGCCGAGCGAACGGCGATCGAAATCCGCAAAAAGCTCCGCTTACCGGCATTCATCCATCAACAGGAATTCGACTTTACCGGCAGCACCACTGAGCGGGCCGGCGGCGTCAAACGTGTGCGTTACGCCAATCCACACCAATATGAAGCGTACGCGGTGCTGGTCGGAGAATACGACTCGGTGAACCACGGAAATATCGAAAAGGACCTCGGTCGCCTCCGCAAGCTTCAGCTGGATGTTTTCCGCGACGCCGACGAAGTGCTTGCCGAATACAACACCAATTCACCGGCTTCGACGGTCAAGGCCATCGGACGGCACTTCTTCTTCAAGTCTCGAAAGGAATCGAAAAACGGCGCGCTCGCGACGGCATTCGTGACACGCAACCCGTTGCTTCCCGAAGACTATTTCCAACAACCCGAAGTGGACTCGTTTGTCCGCCAATTGAATGAAGATCGCGTTTTCAATTTGCTCAAGGCCGATGGCAAGTTCACCGTCATCGTACGCACCTTCAGTGCATGCGGCACAATTAAGGGCGCTACCAACGACGGCAAGTTCAAAGAAGACATCAAACGGCTCGACAGCTACGTGCTAGCGGCCGAAAAAATGGTCAAAAAGCTTCGTGAGGATGGGGTCGAAGCCTATCAGTATCACGACCGGACGCGTTCGGTCGTCACCGTGGGAACGTTCGATTCACTGGGAAGAGAGCTTCCCGGTGGCGGCTTTGAGTACGCTCCGGGCATTCGCCGCGTCGTGCACGAGTACAGCGCTCTGAACAACACGAACACGTACAACAGGGCGGGGCAACGCGGAATCGCGGCGAACCACGTCGGCGGCATTCCCTATGATATCCAGCCGACACCGATCGCGATCCCGAAAGTCGGCAAACGCAGTTTCTACAGCGCCAAGCTTCGCCTGCGTTAGGCAATCGGCTCACGATTCGCACGACAAACGGTCACCGACCCGGCTCGGTGATCCATCGCGGCCTAATAAACATCGCGTACGTATCGTTGCTGTTTGGCCAGCGACGCGACGTACGCGGCCGCTTCTTCGGCCGAGACACTTGACTGCTCGGCGATGATCGTCTTCAGCATTCGATCGACATCTTTGGCCATCCGGGACGCGTCACCGCACACGTAGAAATGCGCCCCGGCATCGATCCACCGCCACAGCTCCGAGGCGTGCTCTCGCATCCGGTCCTGAACGTAGACTTTGTTTTCCCCGTCGCGGCTGAACGCGGTGTCCAAGCGCGTCAGCAAACCCGAATCGCTGTAGTGCTGCAGTTCCGATTCATAAAGAAAGTCGGTGGAGCGGTGTTGGTCACCGAAGAACAACCAGTTCTTACCCTTCGCGGCCGTCGCCTGTCGCTCCTGAAGGAACGCAAGAAACGGGGCGATGCCGGTACCCGGCCCGACCATGATCATCGGTTTGTCCGGATCGGATGGTACCGTGAATCCACCATGGTTGGGATGGACAAACACGCTGACCGCGCCGCCGGCCGATAAGCGATCGGCGAGCATCGTGCTGGCGACCCCTTTGCGTTGTCGTCCACCGCGGTCATAGGCCACCTTCCCAACGGTCAGATGCACTTCTTTGCCCGCCTTTCGCTGGCTACTGGCAATCGAATACAGCCTCGGTGTGATGGGGGCGAGCGTATCCACGAATTCGGTGGCGCTCACTCGAATCTCACCGGCCAGTTGAAGCACGTCGAGAATATCGACGCCTTCATCGGTACCGTCCTCGAGCATCTGCTGAAGCTGAGAGAGCACGGCCTTATCGGAAACTCGGCTGATGGCGAGCTCGAGAAGTTCGTCACTCGGCTCCTTCAGGCAATAGTTTTCGCTGAGCGCTGCATGAAGCGATTTCGGTCCCTGAGGCGTCTCGATGGCAAGCTTGGGATCTGCGCCGATCGCACGAATGATCTCCGCGGTTAGCTCCTCACAGTTGCTCGGATACACTCCCAAAGCGTCTCCGACACCGTACTGAATCCCCGAATCGTCGAGATCAATGACGACGTGGCGTGTGTCCTTCGCCGAACCGTCGCCGTTGAGCGGCCGCGATTCAACGAGCTTGGCCGAGTACGGGTTCTTCCGGGAGTAGGTGCCTGAGTCATTGTCGGTGGACTGCCCGTTTGCGGTGCCATTAGTTGCCCCGGCCGACTTTTCGCCCGTCGGTTCATCCGACTCCTTGATCAAGCGTTTGATGGCCTTGGAAGTCTCTTTTCCACCCGGCGTACAGAGTGTCAGGCTCGACTCCTCGCCCGACGCGATCGCTTCGGCGTAGGTCTGGCAGACGTAACCGCACGTTCCGCAGTCCAGTTGAGCCATCGCGGCCATGAGCTTGCGATTGAGTGGCTTTCCATCCGCCATTTCCAGGCGATCAACGATTGGCAGCGCCGCATCATGCCACGGAAAGTCCTCTTCCTCTACTTCGGCTTGCGGTGTGGGGAGCGTTCCGGGCGTGACGCCGGCGAGCCCTGCGGCCACCGCCGGGTCAACGCCCGATTGCAAGCCAATCATTCCGGCAAAGAAGCCGTTGAGCCAGGCGCGTTGTTCTTCGTTGAACGGAGCTGATTCGGGGATGAAGCTCGTCGTCATGATCAATCAAGAGAAAAGGGAGAACAGTTGAATTCGTTACGACGATCGCTATGCGGTTTGGGGCACCGCACCCATCGATCGGAGTTCATCGTCGGAGTGACGCGTTGCGAATTGGACGAACGACTCATCGGGATTGCGTCTTTCGAGGTAGGCCGCCACGATCTGACCAATCAGCTCGGGAAGGTCGTCAAAGGCGGTCGACTCAAAGATCAGTCGCGCCATGCCCTGACGATCACCCCATCCACCGCCCAAGTGCACGTGATAGCCATCGACCATGTCGTCGCCGACTTCGACCTTGCAACCGAGCAAGCCAATGTCGCCGATGTAGTGCTGCGCGCAGCTGTGATGACAGCCAGTCAGATGGATGTTGATCGGTTGATCAAGCTCGAACCGCGCTTCCAAGTACTCCGCCAGCTGCATGCCATGAGACTTGGTGTTTGAAGCCGCGAACTTACAACCGGCATTGCCCGTGCAGGCGACGAGGCCCGCGCGAAACGCGTTCGCATCGGTACTAATTCCGATCTCCGACAATCGCTCGGTGACTGCTTCGACGTCGCGTTCGTCGATATTCGGCAACAACACGTTTTGCCACACCGTGAGCCGTACTTCGCCACGGCAGTAATCGTCCGCGACCTCGGCGATGCCGCGAGCCTGTTCGCTGGTGATTCGTCCCACCGGAAGCACGAGTCCGACGTACTGCTTACCCGTTTGGACCTGCGAATGCCATCCGACATGGGCCCATCGATCCTCGGCCTCCGACTTGGTCAAGGCGGCTTCGTCCAACCGCTGAAGGGTTCTTCCGAGTTCCTCTTCGACGGCCGCAATGAACTTGTCAAAGCCCCAGGCATCGAGCACGTATTTCAAACGCGCCTTTTTGCGGTCCGTCCGATCTCCGTTCTTCACAAACACTCGAACGATCGCGCCGGCGACTTCGACGCACTCATTCGGCCTCAGTAACACTCCTGTCGGACGCGCGAAGTCTTGATGGCCGGTGATCCCGCCAAGCGTCAATTGGAAATAGACGCCCGCGGGAAATGCCTCGCTCGCATAGGAATCGTCGATCGCAACCGCGTGAAACCCAATGTCGTTGGTATCGTCCAACGACGAGATTGAACCACCGCCATCGAATGCGATGTTGAACTTGCGTGGCAAGCCATACATCTCGCGGTGGTTCATGATGTAGTGATTCATCCGCTTGGCCAGCGGAATCGTCGGAATCAACTCGTGTGGATCGATTCCCGAAAGCGGGCTTGCGGTGCAGTTGCGGATGTTGTCACCACCCGAACCGAGGTTCACCACATCCAACTCGCGCAGACCGTAAAGAAACGTCATCGCATGCTCGGCCGGTATCTCGCGGGCCTGCAAGTTGGCACGAGTCGTGACGTCAAGAAAGCCTCCGGCACATTGATCCACCAGGTCGGCTAGCCCCGCCAACTGCCAGCCGTAAAGTGTCCCACCGGGCAGCCGCAGCCGGCACATGTAACTGTCCTGCGCCGGGGCGACATAAAACAGACCGTGAAACTTTTGCAGAAAGACATCGGTGCCCTTCGGAAACTCTGCCGCGTCGGCTCGAGCTTGCATCTCGTCCCACATGTCCAGCGGGTTCTTCTCCTGCTTCGCAATCTCTTCCTTGCAAAGCGTGTCGCCCGCTTCGGTCGTTTGCTGCTGAGCCAACAGCGCGATCTTCTCGGGACCAACGGGAAGCGACGTCGAAGCGGTACCGCCAACGGTCACGGACGTCGGTGCCGCATTCGCATCGCCGCTGTTGCTGATGACCGGGAGCCCGCT
>JBCBLJ010001181.1:0-1713 GCA_038520195.1 Planctomycetota bacterium | reverse complement strand
TTTCCGATGATCCTGGGACGCCGGAAGATGATTCACAGGATCCACATTGGTCGATCGAGCATTGTTCGTTGCCGATGGACGAAATCCGTGTGTACCTGACCGCGTCGCTGCTGAAGACCGATTCCGGCGGTACGGCGAGGTGCAAGGTGGACAACACGGCGTCGGCCGTTGCCGATGGTCGGAGGAGGAATGGATTCGGTCATCGTGGCCGCGTGTGGATTTTCCGCCGGAGTTGACGGAGGTCGATGACGAGGGCAACAAGTACTACACGGTGGACTTTGAGAATCCTCGCAAGAAGGACGCGCCGCTCGTCATCAACGGCCAACGACGTTGCTACGTGATTCACCATGTGACATGCGACCGTCATGCGTGATTGGCCGCTACAACCCGGAAGCCAACCGGTACGTGTTGATCGCGACAACGAGCGCGGTAATGGGTGCGCCACAATTGAAGCGGCTCGCCCGTCCGGACCTGCGTTTGGTCGAGGGCGCTCAGACCGGCGACGTTTCACTGTGCATCTCCACCGCGATCGTCGCTTCGTGGTGCTATGCGGACGACGATGACAGCTGCGTCAACGTTTACGACTGCGAAGACGTGCCGAGTTCCTAAATGCCGAAACTGATTGCAAAACGCGTCAACGGGCAGCTGGACCTCGTTCACATCAACAGCAACTTGATCCATGGGGCGGAAGAGGAGTGCGCCTGCTGCCCCGCGGAATGCTGTCACGAGATCGACGGCGGAACCTTTGATGCAAACGGCGACCTGGTGTTTACGACGGCAGCTCTCACGGCGGTCGTCGAAATGCCGAGCTGAACAATCGCCTGGTTTGCGACGGCAATCGCCTTCGAGTCACGATGACTTTGAACTCGTCGGTCCCGACCAGTTCGGTTTACCAATACTTCTACTGGCTCGATCGCGACTGGCTGCACCACTCACACGGCATTCAGATCGGCCCCGATTTGCACTGCGGTGCGCACTGGCGTGCCTGGGAATCCAATGCACGAACGCAGACGCTCGAGATCGACTGGAAGCAGTGTTGGATGAACTACGTCGAGACCTACGGCGACATCTGTTTCGGCGTCATTGCAGGCGTGCCAGGCGAAGTACTTCGCTAACGTTCACGGAGCAACCCGTGACGATCGATTGCTGTGAGTCAACCCAATTTGCGCCAACTGCCGGTACCACCGTGACCTTTGAGCTCGTCGGCCACGGAATTCGGACACAGGACGGAACCTGCCCCAACGGCCTACCGATCCGGCCGCTTACGTTCGCGTGGTGGGTTTGGTCCCGATGCCGCAAGTACCTCAACGGCGACCCCAACCCTTGTCCGCCGGTACAGCCTGACGGCGGCGAGGACACCGAAGTCGTTTACATCCTGCAGCAATTGGAGGCGTCTCCAACCCAAATCGCGAGCTGCTCGGAACCGCTTTCGTGCGACACCGAGCCAACGGCGAGCATTGTTCAGCAGTATTTCAACTACGAATTCCCGTGCTTGGTTCAGGACACGGACATCTGCAATTTTGAGGACGAGACCATTGTCGACACCGGAATCGGCCAGTGCTGCGACTAAGAAACGCGGTTGTGGTTGTCGGGGATCAAAACCTGTCGAGCGCACGCCCGAACAAATCGCCGTGGTCACAGAGACACGGGAAAAGTTGGTCGTCAGCATCGGCGAACGAAAACCACCGAAAGTCGAGGACTTTCACTGCGCTG
>JBCBLJ010000512.1:0-6147 GCA_038520195.1 Planctomycetota bacterium | reverse complement strand
CGCCCGAGAAATCAGTCCACACTTCCGCTTACGATCGAATCAAGGGTGAGAAAGGCGTGCAAATGGATTCGGCGGCCTTCGACTTAGTTCCTATCCCCACCGAGAAGGCTGCGCAGAAGATCCGCGGCACGACGGTCGATCAAATTCGCGAAGAACGCCGAGCCAAACGTCGCAATCCGACTGGCAAACGCATTCGCCGTGACGGTTGGCTCGCGCCACTTCGGATGCGGAAGAGCGCCGATGAACCGGAAGTGCACAAGCAAGGTGTCCGAGCGAGCAACAAAGGCTTTCTCGATCTCTCGCTCGGTGACTACTTGAGATTGCTTAAGTGGACGGCCAAACAACGCGACAGTGGTTCGGGAAGAGACATCCCTTCTCACTTGCAAGGCATCGTCGCGCGCTTGGGCATCGATCTTTCGATGTGGCGTGACTTGGTCTGGGACTTTCAGCGTTACTTCGGCCAGAGTTGCTGCGCCGGCTCTCCTTCGTCGATGTCCGCCTACGCCGATTCAAGCGGACGGAATTGGGCGAAAGGTCAGCGGCAGGTCGCAGAATGCTTCGCAACGTAATCATTTCCGCGACGCCATGCATTTGGTGATGCTGTAGTGCGGTAGTTCACGATGTCGGAGATGGCGAACGCCAACACAGGACGTGACCTCGACCTTGCTCGATGACACTCTAGCCAGTCGCGGCGGCCGAGCGACCAAGTTGGGTGATCGATCGGGTTGACGCTCATGTGCTCCAACGGCACTCTTCTTCCGAAGTTCATCAATCAAAATTGGGACCGTTGGGTGGATGTGACGGGTAACCTCTGTCAGGGTCTAAAGGTGCTAGAAGCGTGGCAGCCCTCGATCGGATTTCGGGTTTCGTCTATTTGTCGGCGCTGAACACAGCCCACCAGCCGATGCCAGAAGGATTAGCCAGTTCGTACGGCGGCCGACGGAGAGTTGACGTTGAATCCCGGCTAGAATCGTTCCGTCCAATCAATCGGGGCTTAGAAGGAGGTTGCGCGATGCGTGGGATGATGGCCTATCTGCAAGTGAAGAACACCGGAGAGTCAATTGCATGGTACGAACGGGTCTTCGACGCAAGCGAAGTGCGCGCTCGCTTGGTCGCGCCTGACGGTACCTGCATGAATGCAGAGATCGAAATCGAGGGAACCCGATTGATGCTTGCCGATGAAATGCCCCAAATCGGCTCGCTGAGTCCCGTAACGTTGGGAGGTACTTCTGTCGTGCTGACGCTCCATGTTGAGAACTCCGACGCGACTTTCGCAAGAGCTTTAGAGGGGGGTGCCGAAGAGATTTACCCACTCGCGGATCAATTCTACGGTGACCGAGCCGGACGAATTCGAGACCCATTCGGACATCACTGGATCATCTCGACTCAACTGCGTTCGGTTCCTGAAGACGAGATGTTGGCGGCGTTCGAAGACATGTTCCGCGAGACATGAGTCCGTGGACAGGCCAAGCGACTCTCATTCGAACGCTCCGTCACCCTTCACGCATTGCTATTCGTTGACTTGGGTTCCACACCTTGGTTCTTGCGGGATCGCCGCCGGATCAGGTTCGCAATTGCCTCCGAAGGAGCCGTCGCGAGCGCGACTTCGAGATTCTCATCGGCGGCATCGAACTCTCCATTACGGAAACTTAGGTCGGCCATCACGGCTGCCCAAAGATAGGACCCGGTCAGCCAGCTCGGCGGTCGATACTTTCGAAGACTTGCGAGCCCCGCGGCCGGCCCTTCGATCTCGGCGATCGCCAGCGCGTGGTTTAAACGATGGACCGGTATCTCGGAAAAGCTGAAGAGTACTTCGTAGTTCTTTGCAATCTCACCCCATTGGGTTTCCGCAAACGAAGGTGCGATGCAATGAGTGGCCGCAATCCCAGCTTCACAGTGATAGCGAGTGAAGTGCTCGCCGGACGCTGATTTTTGCAGCCACTCAAGCCCATGCACGATCAACTCGTGGTCCCATTTGCCGCGGTCTTGCTCCTCCAACAACAAGAGCCCGCCGTTGGCACCTTCGCGTCCGTTCAAGCGAGCGAAGTTCAAGAGCATCAATGCAACCAGCGCCGACGTCTCGGGGTGTTCGCCAGTTGGATGATCTGCCAGTAGTAGGCCAAGCCGAATCGCTTCTTCGCAGAGCTCCAAACGGATGGATCTTTCGCCATCAATTGAAAGATAGCCTTCGGAAAACATTAGATAGAGAACTCGTCGGACTGACGGTGTTCTCACTTCAAAGTCAGCGGAACGCAGCACGCGGTTTGACGCATCGCTCTCGCGAAGCCGATCCCGCGCGCGTGAAAGACGTTTGTAAACACTCTCTTCGCTGGCAAAGAGTCGGGCCGCGATCTCCGCCGTGCTGAATCCGCACAACGTCTTCAGCATAAATGCCAAACGCGATTCATCGGGTACAGCATCGTCACACGATAGAAACAGCATGTGAAGTAAGCTGTCGAGATACTCCGGCTCAGTGGCAGATGCTTCACGGTCAGCGGGGGGCGTCGCTGTCGCGTGATTGCGCTCCAACAACCGCCGCCGACGCCCCGCTGTTCGTAGATTGGCAAGCACCTGATTCTTCGCGACGTGGTACAACCAAGCCGTCGGGTTGTCGGGCGCCCCCGCAACGCCCCAGCGCTGTACCGCAGCGACCATCGCTCCCTGCACTGCATCCTCGATGTCCGGTAGATACCGGGCACCCAGCTGACGCGTCAGAACGGCAACGAGCTTCGCGTAATCGTGTCGAAATCGGTGTTCGCCAAACAAAGTCCGTCATCCCTGATGGATTTCGCGAACTTCGACACTTGAGCCCGGCATCATCGTTCCTGGACTCTCTTGCGCGACCGTGATGGCTTCTACGAGCGATTCCGCCTCGACAATCATGTAGCCCCCGGCGATCTCTTTTGCCTCAGCAAAGGGGCCGTCAGACTTTCCGTCGGCGGTGACCACGGAGCCATCGCCCAATTTGCCGCCCATGTCAACGATGTTCGCCTCAAACTTCTCCCGCCACCGGTTAAATGCGGCATACATCTCCTCCATCTGGGACGGCGATGGAGGGGAAGCCGACTTGCCTGAGGGGGCACTTCTTTGGATACACAGAAACCGCTTCTTGGACATGCGAAAAACCTCTCGCCGGGTGAAATGAATTCGGAAACTGTAGCGGTGACGCGCAAACACGTGGCAATTGGACACAAGCGGAAATATTTTTTGGCAGAAAGTACAGGCAGGAGCGGTTGCCCGAAAAACTTCTCTCCGAACAGCTATTTCGCCGTGATTTCTCGACTGCGAGTATCACGACGATCCGTTCGCCCAATTGAGAATGAAGAGGTCCAGTAACACCGAAACGGTGCGGCGAGAATCGGGTGAGCGTTACCCCAGGTCGTGAATTGGTATTGAACAGAGCGAAGTAGAATGGGGCGAGTTCCGTTTTCGCTGGTTTTGGAGAAGTGTGGGTCGATGCCGACGGAGCAGTACTTCCTCGCTGTAACGGGGATCCAAAACAAACTCTATGCCTTCATCCTTTCGCTGCTGGCGGACCCGGTCGCTGCCCAGGACGTGCTACAAGAAACGAATCTCGTGCTGGTTCGAAAGGCAGATGATTACCAGCCGGATGCGAGTTTTGAGTCATGGGCGTACAGCACCGCACGTTTTCAGGTGATGGCTCATCTGCGTGATCGGAATCGCGACCGAATCGTACTCGACGAGGCCTTCGTCCTGAAAGTGGCTCCGGAAGCCGAGGTGATGGCAGATGAGACAGAGCACAAAATTCGCGTGCTCGGTGCGTGTGTCGAACGACTATCCACGGACCATCGAATGATGCTGCAAAAACGGTACGGCAAGGCGGCCACGATGGCGTCTCTTGCGAAGGAACATGGGAAGTCGGCGTCGGCGATCAAGCAGGTCTTGTACCGAATTCGGAGTCTGCTTGCTCAGTGCGTCAAAGAACGCCTGCAGGAAGGAGCCGCAACATCATGAGTGACGGTACAAAAGGTCTCTCGTTGTTGATTCAAGAGATGCTCGACGGCAAACTCGATGCTGAGCAACGCACGGAGTTGCTTGCGCGGGTTGAAGCTGACGATCAAGCGAAACAGCTGTACTTTGAACAGGTCTCAACACATGCAGCGTTAAGGTCAGTTCTCGCTAACTGTCTTCCGCGTTACGGCGAGGATTCAGGCGATCGCGATCTGCCCACGACCCCGCTCGCCAACGCTCGCTTTGACAGTCGGCATGCCTCGGCGATTGCGTTGGTTGCGCTCGCGGCAGTGATTTTGCTGTGCTTTGCTTTTTGGGACCAAGCTCAAGAGAAGAAAGTCGTCCAGCCACCGCATGTGGCAAAGCTGTTGGGGATGCGCAACGCGTCGTTTGGGCTTTGCGATTTCGCACTCAGTCCTGGTGTGGATTTGCCAATGGGAACACTGCGATTGAAGTCCGGTGAAGTGGACCTGGTGTTTGACTGCGGGGCGGAAATGACACTCCAAGGCCCCTCCGTTTTAAAGCTTGAAACGCCAAAGCTGGCCGTCTTGGAAGCCGGCCGGGTCTCCTGCACTGTCCCCGAGCAGGCAATCGGGTTCCAGGTCGTATCCACCGAGTACTCGGTGACCGATTTAGGGACGCGTTTTGAGCTTGAGGTCGGTGAGCGTCAGTGGGTGCGGGTGCTTGAGGGCGCGGTGGATGTCGACCCGAAGGACTCCGATCCCGTTCGACTGACCGAGGGCGAAACGGCATCGGTGACGCGGAAACGTGTCACTCGACACAAGGTCCCACTGCAGGAAATCCCGCTCGGAAACCTCTTCGATGATCCGAAGGGAACGCCGCTTCGGGCTGCGATCAGAACCGATACGCTCGGCGCCGTCGCGACGGGCAATTCCCTCGGAATCGAAAGAGTTGTCCGTGGTGAGGAGACTCTCGGAACGACACATGAGCTTGCGCCAGGTGTGATGATGAACTTGGCGTCCCTCGGTTGGTGCGACATGTCATCGCGCGGTGTCATCAATGATTCATGGTGTCCCTACACGCTCCGGCCGATCCAGACGCGTGAGCGAGACGCAACGCGAGGCGAAGTCGGAGAACAGGGAATTGGGCTTCAAGCCTGTCAGTTTGTAACCTTCGAAATCGATGAGATTCGCGTCGCGGGGCGCTTATCCGCGCGTGAACTCGCATTCGTCGCGGATCGTGTCGGCGTGAATTGGGATCAGCCCGACGACAGTGAGGTGAATCTGGCGGTAGTCTTCAGCGACGGAACAACTGTCACCGGGGCGTGGGTTAATGGCAACGAGGTCGACGTACAAATCGAAAACGGAGTCGCAAGTCTTGGCGACGAACTTCCTCGACACGCATGGCGATTTTCCCCCGTGCGTTTCTTTTGCCCGCTCGAAGACTCAACTCGATACATGACCTTGATCAGCTCCGCTCCAAGTGATGCTCGACTTCAAAGCGCTCAGGGAGTCTTTTCAGGTGCCAGGCTCAAAACCGGCAGCGTGGACGGCTGGGTAGCGGGCGAAGGCGAGTTCGTCCAGTTGGGCGACGCGCTCGACCAGAGGTTCCTGTTTGGCAGCACGAAGTGGGTCGACTACGAATTCTCTTTTGAGGCGATGAAGCGTTTCGGAAGAGAGGGGTTTCTTGCAATCGTACGATGCGCTGACGCAAATGAATTCACGTGGGTGAATATCGGCGGATGGCAGAATCGCCGTACACAGGTGGAGCGAAAGCTGCGTCCTCAAGGACGTCAGCGGCCCGTGGGTCCTGTGTCTGACTTCGTAATCGAGCAGGATCGGTGGTATCGGATTCGTGTTCGCTGCGAAGGAGAGACAGTGACGCTCTTTGTCGATGATCAGCTGGTGCTTCAGTACCAAGACGACGGGCGAATGCAACGCTCGGGAAAAGTCGGCATCGGGACTTGGGCGACCTCCGCATCGTTTCGCAACTTTAAAGTCGAGTCTCTCGATGGCGAAGTGCTATTCGAAGCGTTAGCGGACACGAACGCCAAATAGTCAGCGATTTCTCAGCTAGAAGCCGTTACCGAATTCCGTCGGGCGGTATTCCTCCATACTGCGGGATCGTTTCGAACCCGTTTCTGGGTGTGTGCTCTTGACTCGCGCAGGGGTATCGCCGTTCACATGACGTGCCGTTGCATCGACGATTTTCTAT
>JBCBLJ010000014.1:0-29213 GCA_038520195.1 Planctomycetota bacterium | reverse complement strand
CGCGACCGTACCCGTGGCGCATCGAAGACGAATGGTCTCCACAGGTTGAACCGACTCCACACTCAAGCGATGCGTCCAAGTGATGCCTGAGAGATCCACTTCGTATTGCTTCGATTCGCGACGCACCAGAAGCAACGAGTCGTCCGCCCGAATGGACTCCGGGAACGCCGTCAACTCGATCCGGTTGAGGCCTCCCGCTTCCAGCACATACCAACGACTCTCGGAAGCTCGATTTTGAAGGTCGGCATCCGGTGGAGGACTTGGTCGCTCGATCAAGACACCCTGTCGACTGCGCAAACGAATATCCTTTGGCGTCGAGAAGATCATCCTTGTCTGTGAAGCCCTTGGAATCCGAAGCTCATAGACAGTCGCATTGTCGACCGCCTCACCGCGAAGCGACCACGCGAATGGGATTTTTGTGATGACGGATTCGGCGGGTCCTTGGGCTAGCTCCTCGGTCATCTTCTCTGGTTCGGAGGAGGCGATGGCGTGAAGCATGCCGGACTCATCGACTTCCAGTCGCGGGATGCGCGACGTGCCGACACCGGCGAACTCGATCGAACGCTGAATGGCAAGGTTGACGTCGCCTAGCATCGCATCCCGGATCCCGCGCCCGCGATGCGCGACCGACAACTCGGACCGACGGCTTTCCATGACGCCTGCGACGATTCGCACATCATAGAACCCGCTGACCACTCGACAGTCATAGGCTTCGCGACGACCGTTGCCGCCGCGATCCAACGCGTCACGCAACTCACTGATCGCGACGGCACGAAAGTGACTTGGAATCACATCCACCAATTGCGACTGATACACGCCGATCGGCCAAAGCGGTCTGCCCGTCGTATCGCGACTCGGAAGCGGAAGCCCAAGAGTGGACGGAGGTTTGTTTTCATCGCGCTCGACGCCTTCGTTTTCCTGTGCCCCGAGGGGTGCAAGGGTTAACGTGAGGAGCGCCAGCAAGATCCACCAGCGACTCATCGAGTGGCCTCGCTCGATGCGTGCGCCAGCAACTGATCGCCGGTCGGCGGCGGTTCCTGACTCGACTCTTCGGTTCGTGTCCCAAGGACGCGCGTCGAAGGGTCCTGCTCGGATTCATAAGTGCTTTCAAGAACGCGCGAGGGAAGCGGACGCACCAAGGTTTTCAACGCAAGCATGATGCCGATCAAGATCGCACCACCCATCGCGACTTGCCCGACGATGATCGCGGCGTCTGGTGCAACGCAAACGATGCCCGCAAAGCAAACCAGGAGTGCGAGAAGCGAAAACGGCCTTCGGAGGGTGGGGATATACGCCAACAGTGTCCCTGCGACCAAGACCGTTGAGGCGACCATCATCCACATCGCCGTCATCGATCCGGTCTTCAAGCGCAAAGACCGACCATCCATCGCAGTGAACTGGTAGCGGTTTCCCGGCGGCATCGGCGTTGCTTCGACCGTGGCCACCCGGCTCACCATTTCCGTCGATGAGAACAGTGGCTTGCGGACCATCCGCCAGCTGTCGAAAACCCACTGCATCGATCGACTCGCCGAGGGCGACGCCCAAATCAAGTGTCGATCGGAGGGAACCGTCACATCCCAGTACAGGCGATTGATCTCACGCGATGGTGAGACCAAGGGTGATACATCCGCAAAGTGCCGTCCGCTGGAAAGGCCGCTCCAAAGTCGAATGTCGATAACTGATTTGTCGGGGTCGCTGATCACGATCGAAAGTGTTTCCCCCTGGAGTTCGAACGCTGCTCGGTCCTCGTTCACATCCACCCGTATCTCCGTCGTTTCCGTTTCGCGCAGACGCAATCGAAAGACTCCGGCACCTTCGGTGACGACAAGAACCTGATCGTGTTGCGATGCTTCGCTGACGGCTGTCCGAATCAACACTCGGTCAACGACCAATTCACCTTCCGCCTCCGCGCGAGCGGCCAACCGCAAGGGAACGATGGCGGGTATTTCCGCGAAGAGCAACTCTTCGGAGGCGTCCAAGTCCGTCGCAGACAACGACCAGTCCGCGTCACCGATGAGTTCCACCTTGGCGTCACTTTTGAGCGACACGTCTTCCGCCGCTGGCCGGGGTATCGCAACCGCGCGTTCGATCTCTCCACTAGGTCGATCATCCTCCAGGGGCAATGAGCTTTCGAAGCGGATCCGCATCGTTCCGCTCGCGAGATCGTCCGACACCAGATCGTAGACTCGTTGCTGGCGCTCGAGGCCAACTTCGGTCGAATCCAAGTCATCCGTTAAGACATCATCCAATTCCTCCGCATCGGCGGCCACCAAGACTGCGGGATTACCATTGACGGTCGCAGACCATGCGGTTTTTTCCGTGTCGCCGGACGCCTCCGATATCAAGACCCGAAGCCGTCCCCCGAGGTCGACCTGAGACTCCAAACTCCAATCGACAACCGATTCGATTCCAGCTTCACCGAGAGAAACACGAGCAGCGGCATCCAATACCAGACGCGGCGGCTCCTCGACCACGACGCCGCTGAGGACCGCCGCGGCGTCGGGAGGCATGACCTGAAATCGTCTCACTCTCTCATTCGCGATGGTCGAAAGGGCACCGGATCGCTCTAGATTCAGTGACCGGTTCAAGTCAACGACCATCGTGGACCGCCCCTTCCCCACGAGTTGAACCGACGACTCTTGAACCACCACCGGATTGATGTCGTCTTTCGACGTGACGACGCGCGGAATCGCCAAACGAACCCGCGGGTCGCTCGATTGCGATTCTCGCTCAATGGAACGCCTCGCGCGGATCATGATCGGTGAAAACTCATCCATGCCGCCGCTGACGGCCTCGATCTCGATCAAGTCGTCCGCCTCGTGCCAGGTGAGTGGCGTCCCTGTCAACGCACTCGTCACTTGAAACGACTCCCAATCGGCCAAGTCGACTGCGATCACTTGAGACCCGCGTTCGCTGCCGATCGGATCAATCTCCATCGTCAGACTGACGTAAGCATCGGAGACTTCGAGGTCAGACCGACTACTAATCCGCAATTGACGCTTCGCAGCGCCCATCCAAATCGGCAACGCGAACGAGCCTCGACTAAACCGGAACAAATACTCGCGGGTCTCCGAACTTCCTTCGGCGCGTTCACCTCGCGTCGTCATCTGAACGTACGGCCGATCCCGCCAACGCAACCGATAATCATTCCCGGTCTGTATCTCCAAGGTCCCCTGATGTCGCAGCGCACCAACGACTTCCGGCACTTGAACGACCAATCCCTGCGTCGTCGCAGGCTCCTCCAGAGGGATATGCAATTCCAAGTTCAAATCGATCCGCTGTCGTTGCTCCTCTTTCGGGATCACGATTTCATAGAGCTGCGGATCGTTCGTCTCATCGGGTTTGATCGAGTCAAGGGCCTGACCACTGTTGGCCAACACCGGTGCGTCCAACAAGACGGCATCCTCGGGCAGCCTCAAACGAAACCGTTCGATCGACTCGCGAAGATCCCGCACCACCATTTGAACCACCTGAATCGGTTGGTCCTGAGGTGAGTTCCAACGCATCGTCATCTTGGTACTCGCCTCGAGCAGCGGCACGGACTCCGTCTGTTCGATTGCTCCCCAGCGCAGTGTAAAACGTCCGCCTCCACTTTCGACAACGAACTGACTCCGTCCCGATTTGTCTTTTCTGGTCAGCAGGACTTCGTCGTTGCGATTGATGATTTCTCCTCGAGCATCCCGTGAATCGCTTGTCAATTCCACGAAGACCGGCGCGTTCGGCAGACTGAACTGAAGTGAATCGGAATCCACCCGCGCCGACATCTGCATTCGAAACGTGATCTTCTTGTCCGACTGCGAAGATGCGAGCAACAGGTATCCTCCCGTGGAGTCGTCGATCGTGATCGCAAGCGTCGTGTCGTCGTCGGACCCGACGAGAAACTCGGGTGGGCTGATCCGGTGGAAATTGTCCAGTCGTAGCGGAATCGCGAGGGTCTCTCCCCCGGTTGATTCCAATTCCAACTCCACCTCGACAAGCATCTCGGCGCGATTCCCTTCGACGCGCCCCGTAATCTTCACACGATCAAAGATGTAGCGTTTGGTTTGTCGAT
Organism: Planctomycetota bacterium; assembly: GCA_038520195.1. Classification (GTDB taxonomy): domain Bacteria; phylum Planctomycetota; class Planctomycetia; order Pirellulales; family Pirellulaceae; genus Stieleria. The sequence goes on along the minus strand of JBCBLJ010000014.1, from coordinate 25,162 downwards.
TCGACTCCGAAACCAACTCGTTGTATCGCTCCCACGTCATCCCCGTCGCGAACACATGGTTCTTCGACACGTCGAGAAAATAGAAGCCCTGAATCGGAAGCTGATCCGATTCAGCCGATTCCGAAGGCGGGCGAACCAGGTCGGACGGTGGGAACGTTCCCGGCGGTTGAGCTCGCAGGGCACCAACCTGCACGACAACCAATGAAACCCACAAACCCGCAAAGGCTTGGCGAAAGAGCGATGAAACGCGGCGATCCGGCGGCTTGCGACTCATATCCATTGGGACGCGTCGGTGCCAAACCCGCTCCTCGGGATTGCTGCAGCGACACGCGTAAAAAAGAAAAGTGGTCCTTGGACCCAACTAGTTTACGCAAACGCCGCAGACGGAAACAGCGAACGGTCCCACCTGATTCCAGAAAACTCACCTCTCATCGTCAAGGGACGCGCAATGCGCCAAGACTGTCGCGTTCGGAATAACCGGACACTCGCATCGGTCACACAAGCCGCGCTCCGCCAAAACGGTCCCGGGGACCACCGAGACTCGCACCGTTGGTGACCGACTAGCTACCCAACGCCAACAGCGTTTTTTCCCTTCCATCTGCTAAGCGGCGAGAACGGTAGCCTAAGTCAACGGCACCGGACTCTCCGCGAGTGCTTCTGCGGCCCCCTGGATCAAGCCCTGCGGATAACCCTCGCGGCCATGGCCCAGAAGAACCCAGGGGCGTGCACGCCGAATGACACCCTTCTCTAGAAACTGGCCAAAAAGTCGCAGCCGAGTTGCCTCGCCGTTCGGAAGGACACTCACAAAAGGCGCATCGTGCCGACCCAGAACAACGGCTGCTCGTCCGACCTCACTTTCAAATTGGAAAACTCCCTCCGGAGCGATCTTCGAATCGCGGGCTCCCGTGGCGGAGAGGTCGACCGTGGGATGTGAATCAAGCCACGTCGTCTGAATCGAAACCATCCACTCAAAACCGAGCCATCCGGCATGCGCCGAGCCGATGTGAGGGAGAGGGCGTATACATAACTCAATGCCGAACTGATGAGGCTCTTCCTGAGGAAAGGTGAGATGCAAGTCGTCGCCACGGACGTACTGGTCGCGGAGTTCGGGCAATCCCTGACTGGCCGATACCGAAAGCTCGATCGCCCCTCCGTCGCGCCCAAGAGTCACAGCGGTCCCGGGAGTTACCTCCAGAGGGCAGAACGATCCCTCGAAACTCCAGCCCGCCATCCCAAGTCGGTTCGGTGCGGTCAACCACATCAAGTTCTTCCCGTCTGATTATCCATCGATGCCGCCTACGAAAACGGGCCGCAGACGAAATCGCCCGCGGCCCGTCGTTGCCGTACTATCAAGGTTGGGGCCTGCGACCACAACCGGTCCATGTTCGATCAGCCCTCGTCGTCATCGATTGGCGGACGACGCGGCCGCTCGCCACCGGGTGTTTCGCCGCCGCGGTCACCTCCGCGACGACCACCACCTGCTCTCATCCGAGCTTCGAACGCCTTGGTTAGCTCGTCCTTGGAAAGCTTTCCATCGCCGTCGCCGTCGGCACGGGTGATCATTCGAGCCATCTGATCGGGCAACTCTTCGGCCGTCAGAAGCCCATCCCCGTTGGCGTCACGCTGCATGATTCGATCAATCATCCCGCTCATATCACCGCCACCAAATCCGCGGCCACCCGGACCACGATCACCACCGGGACCGCCAGGCCCACGATCGCCACCGGGTCCACGATCGCCACCGGGACCACCGGGTCCTCGGTCACCACCGGGTCCACCCGCGCGTCCGGGTCCTCGATCTCCGCCGGGTCCACCGGGACCTCCGCGTCCGTCCGGCGGACCAAACGCACCACGCTCGGGAACCATTTCTGTCATCTCGATTTTGCCGTCTTTGTTACGGTCGAGCGTCTTCAGTGCCGTAGCGGCGTTCTTGATCTCGTCGGCCGAGATCGTTCCATCCTTGTCCGCATCAAGCGCCGCGATGATGGGCAATCGGAGCAACATGCCTCCAGGACCACCTTGACCGGGGCCGCCTTGACCACGACCGCCAAATCCTCGGCCGCCGCGCTGACCACCTGGTCCGCCCGGTCCACCTGGTCCGCCATCCCGCTGTCCGCGAAAACCGCGTCCGCCCTCACGTTCGCCGTCCGGCGGCTGTGCTTCGACAGCCGTCGAGACCGCCAACAAAGCGGCACACGCGAGCGCCGCAACAAAGCTGATTCGTTTCATCGTCATGGAAGCCTCTTCCTCAAAATAAGTTGACTAGCTTTCCGGCTGCACACCGGTGAATCATCCCCATTGACGCGGGGCAACCCCGCGCAATTTGCCATCGTCTCCTTCGAAGGCTGTCTTACCGAGCACGATGTCGAACCTGGCAGACAACTCGCCAAGCTTCGACTCCTGAAGCGGTTCGAAATCGACCATCAAAGACTTGCGTGCCGTCGCGTCCAGGCGTCGTATCAACCCGTCCTGCGAGTTTCCCTTCTCCCCCGCCACGAACAACTGCGTCGTCAGGACACGCCTTCCGCCACGACTGACGGCAACATGGATATGAGGCGTGCGGCCTGGATACGCCACCGGTTTGATGGTTCGGAAGTAATATCGCCCCTCCACATCGGTCAAGAAACGGCCGTATCCTTGGTAGTTCTTGTCGCGATTCTCTCGCTGATTTCCGCTTTGGGAATGCAAGTAGACGCCGTTGTGATCGACTTGCCAAATCTCAACAAACGCGTTGCGAACCGGGTTGCCGGACTTCGACAGAACGCGGCCGCTTAAATGCGTGATTTCACCAACCGCCGGCGTAATCGAGTCGTTCAAAATCAGTAAATCATTATCGGTGTCCAGCGGCAACGTATCGGGATAAAAAGGTCCCTCCCCCATTGCCGGCGTCTCGAACCGCTCTGTTTTGCTAAGCTCCTCCGCGAACACGCCCCGTTCCCAAAGCGCGTTGGCGGCGAAGACGCCAGCTCCCGTTATCCCGGTCTGGAACAACCATCGACGTGACACCAGTTTGAGCATGGAACGAATCCTCGCAAAATCTTTCTTACCCCGTTGCTACTCTAACGTTACCGAACGCGATTGGTTTCGCCCGAGCACAGGCCGAAAACTGCTTTTCCACGAAATCCACTAGAATCGACGGCGGCCTCCATCTTGACGCAGGACAATTGAGCGAAGACGAAGACCCAAACGATCCGCAAGAACACGATGCTCACGATTGGCAGCTGAACGGATCTGTGTTCGAAGGGTCCTACACCTGCGATTGTTGCGGCGAGGAGATCGTGATCCCACTGGACCCATCCTCCGGCGGAGACCAACATTACGTCGAAGACTGTCCCGTCTGCTGCCATCCCCATGTGATCACGGTCACTTGGGATGACGAGGCACCGCACGTGACCGCCAACCCCGAACAAGACCGCTACTGAGAGAACATGCGACTTCCACCCTGGGCTATCGAGGCACTCCGACAAGGCGCCGCAGATGTCGCGCGCAAAGCCAGCGACGACGCCACCCTGACAAAGCTACGTGAGCAAGCCGCAGAACTCTTTCGCGACCTTCCCGAGAATGCCTCGCGAGGACTTGACGCAGTCCTGAAAAGCGCCGGAGGTGCCGCTAAAGAAGTCGTCGACCAAGGACGCGAAGTCTTTCGAGGCTGGTCGAATTCGCCGGACCACCCCTCGGCACCGTGCCTCAACGCGACTGGCATTCTCTTACATCCTTGGGGTTCCGGTGTGCCCGTCGCTGAAACCACGCTGCAGCCGGGCGTCGACCTACTCAGGGGTGACTACGCGACGGGGGCACGTGCGGCGCTCGATCAAGGTCTCGCGGAGACGATGCAACGGGGGGACACCACCATCGCCGTCGCGAACAACCTGCATGCGGCGCTCCAGGCTGTCACCTCGCTCGCCGGCAACTTGCCGATCGCCCTGCATCGGCGACACGCCATCTCACTCCCATCGGGGATGCCGCTCCCTGACGCCTTTGTCAGTGCCGGCGTTCGCGAATGCGGTGGCGTTCAATCGATCGATCGAAACGACTATGAATCGGTGGATCAAGGAATCGTCGTCTTCGCTGATGACGGAACCAACGAAGTCGATGCGATCGACTTCGGCGCACGCGAGATCACGACCGTCGCGGTGATCCCCATCGGCACCGTCAAAGACCAGTATCAAGACATTCCCTCGGCCGAAGTACTGCTCCGAAATGGCATCGACTTGGTTGTCCTCCCCGGAGGAACGCTCACCGGAGGCGTCGATGCTGGTTTGCTTGTCGGAAAGCGGCCGTTGCTTGAGACGATTCAGGCGCACGCTAGCTGGCCGGCACTGGCTGCATCCGATGCCGTGGCCGCGATCACGCTCGATTCACTGACGAGTCTCGACCCGCCGGCTTTGGCCGAGTTGCTCGAGACATCCACCGACAACCTCCGAAGCCGAGCCGAGCGCATGGCAACAAGGCTCGGCGCGGTCGAACTGATCGAAGCGGCCCGAATTACGGATGACCCGGCGCAACTTGCACTCAGCGGCCGATGGCAGTACCCGTCGCGGCAACTCCGTATTCGCTACACCTCGCGTTCTACCGATGAGCGGGTCAAGGAACTGCTTCACCGCGAAACGGCGATCCTCGCTGTCGCGGAAGGTGAAGAACTCGTCATCGACTTTCGTTGGCTACCGCCTTCGGCGGACGCCCCCCTCGGTGACCTCCTCGCCGAATCATAGACGCTCGGAATTCGCCTCGGTTCCGCTTCTTTCTTGCTCGCGCCGCAAGCCGTGTTTGTGCCGTACGATCTCGCCGCGCACCAGATAAATCACCTCCTCGGCCAGGTTCTCCGCCAAGTCCGCGATTCTCTCGAGGTGACGCGAAGCGCTGAAGCAATGAATCGCCGGCTCAATCAAATCAGGGTCTTGCTTCATGTCTTCGTGCAACTGATCGATGATCACCCGATTCAACGCGTCGACTAAATCGTCCATCTCGATCACATCCGAAGCCATCCGGGCATCGCTGTTGACGAACGAATCGAGCGCGCGGCGGACCATTCCGATCGCCTGATCCACCATTTCATTCAGTTCATCGGGAACCCTAAAAGTCGGGAAGAGCGCGAGTGCCTTGGCACGCTCGGCGATGTTGCACGCTGCATCGGCCATCCGTTCCAGTTCGCCATTGACCTTAATCACTGTGACCAGCCAACGCATGTCGACGGTGACAGGTTGGTGGAGCGCGAGCAAACGCAGGCACTCCTCCTCGATTTTGACATCCGTCTCGTCGACGCCCGCGTCGGATTCCATCACGCGGTCGGCGAAATCCGGGCGACGTTGAACCAGCGACCTCACGGCCATCTGGATCATCTGTTCGACCACCATGAATTGTGAGACCAGTTGTTCCCGCAGGCTGGTGATTTCGCGTTCGAGCAGCTTCGACATGTCAGCTCTTTACACACTCCATTGCGGATCAACCAAATTTCCCTCGGACATAGTCATCCGTTTGCCGCTTTTTGGGCTTCGTGAAGAGTTGTTCCGTCGGACCGGACTCGATCAGCTTTCCTTCGTAGAAGAACGCCGTCTTGTCGCTGCATCGCGACGCCTGCTGCATGTTGTGCGTCACAATCACGATCGTGTACTGCGAACGCAATTCATCGATCAAGTCCTCGATCGCCAAGGTACTGGCGGGGTCCAAAGCACTACACGGTTCGTCCATCAACAAGATCTCGGGTCCGACGGCGATCGCGCGTGCGATGCAGAGTCGCTGCTGTTGACCACCGGAAAGCCCCAGCGCCGGTGCCTGCAACCGGTCCTTGACCTCCTCCCAGACCGCCGCCTTCTGTAGCGACCACTCCACCAACTCGTCCAACTCAGCCTTGGTCGTCTTCATGTGAAGTCTCGGACCAAAGGCAACATTGTCGTAGATGCTCTTTGGAAACGGATTCGGTTTTTGAAACACAATACCGATCCGCCGTCGAAGACTCACCACATCCAGGGTTGGATCGAGAATATTGGTGTCCCGATCCGACTCTCCCGCTCCGCCCCGCACATGCAGCTTTCCCTTCGCTGTCGCGCCGGGGACGATGTCATTCATCCGATTGATCCACTTCAGCAGTGTGCTCTTGCCGCAGCCGCTCGGACCAATGAACGCAGTGACTTTGTGCTTCGGAATCCCCAGCGACAAATCATGCAACGCTTGAAAATCGCCATACCAAGCGTTGAACTGATCGATTTCGATCAACGCCTCCTCCGGAGGGGCATCAAAATCCTCTGTCGCGTTTGCCGTTGCTACCGACATGCCTGCCTCATCAAACTTGTGACTGCTGGACCTTCTGACGGATGAAGATCGCGGTGGAGTTAAGCAGCAGCAGCACGATTAACAGAATAACAATCGCTGCGGCCGACAGTTGCTGAAACTCCGGCTCGGGACGGCCCGCCCAATTGAAAATCAAGACCGGCATGGTGACGGCGCCGTCCATCAGGTGCTGTGGCCCGGTGTTCTTGGCGACCGTCGCACCCAGCACCACAAGGATCGGTGCCGCTTCCCCGATGGCACGCCCCATCGCAAGGATCGCCCCGGTCAAGATCCCAGGCAAGGCGGCCGGAAGACTGACGTTGCGGACCGTCTGCCAAGTCGTGGCCCCAAGCCCAAGCGACGCCTCTCTGAGCGAGGGCGAAACACCCCTCAACGACTCCTGCGACGCAATGATAATGATGGGAAGAATCACCAGTCCGAGTGTTAACCCGCCGGAGAGGAAACTGCGATGAAACGGCAATCGAAAGTAGTACCAGGCACGCCTTGAAACGCGGCTTCCCTTGTTCCCTTTTCGAACCGTCACCATCCGCGTCTCGCTATCACGCGGCTTGGGAGTGCCCGGCTCCCAGATCCCAATGTCTTGTACCGTGCCGTCTTCGTTGACGATCTGAAACGGTTCCTCGATGGTGATTTCGCGAACGTCCGTTTTCGCCGGCAAGAAAACAACGTGATCACGCTCCAGGGTCAAAACTTGGTAATAGTGCTTCACGCCGATCAGTTCCAAGCCTTCTGATTCATTGACGCGAATTTGACCGAACACGTTAAACATGTACACGAAAACCGTCAGGCCGAGCAGGCCATAAACGATCGACGGAACGCCGGCCAGATTTGAAATGTTGAGCTGGATGAAGCCATGCAATAAACGCAGCGGCTTGGAGGTCGGCTGGAACTCCTCGAGAAAGACAGCTGTTCCCACGCCCAGTGGAAGAGCCACCAAACCACAGAAGCCGCACACAAAGAGCGAACCGAGAATGGCCGGCCCCATACCACTTCGTTCGATTTCCAACTCGCTATGAGGGTTGGTCAGCAAGTCATACGAAAGTCGTGATTGCCCCTGGTACCAAATCGAAGTCAGCAAGACACCCAGAATCAGCACGCTCACAAACGCAATCGCCACACACACCCAGTAAAACCAGATGCTCCACTTCTTTCTGCGGCTCGCGTTCTCCGTTTGAAAAACGTCGTCTTGGTCGGCCAACGCGGAAGGCATCCCGCTCATTGATACGACTCCTGAAAACGGCGACGCACAAACTGTCCGAACATCGTCATCAGAAACGTGATACAGAAGAGCGTGATCGCGACGGCATAGAGGCTGTAGTACTGGACGGTGCCGTATTCGTTTTCGCTCTTGATCATCTCTACGATGAACCCAGTCATCGTTTGGCTTTGCTGCGTCGGATCCGCAGTCAACACGGGCAGCGTCCCCGCAGCGAGTGCGACGACCATCGTCTCCCCAATCGCGCGACTAAACGCAAGCAGAAACGCCGAAACGATCCCGCTGAGCGCTGCGGGAACCACGACTTTGATCGACGTTTCAAATGGCGTGCATCCGAGCCCGTACGCTCCCTCCCGCAAACTTCGCGGCACCGCCCTCATCGCGTCCTCCGATAGGCTGCAGACCATCGGAAGACACAGGATTCCGACCGCAATCCCTGCACTGGTCGCGTTGAACGTCGAGAACGCACCGGCACTCAAAAGCTGAAGTGCGGGACTAATCACCAAGATCGCGAAATAGCCCAACACGACCGTTGGTACGCCGGCGATGATTTCAAGCGTTGGTTTGAGCCAGGCGCGAATACGGGACGACGCAAACTCGCTCAAGTAGATCGCTGTCACCAAGCCCAATGGCCATGCGATGAGCATCGCGATCACCGTAACGCGAATCGTACCGCTCAAAAGCGGCCAGATTCCGAATTTCGCGTCCTCAAGTTCCGCCTCTTGAAGTGGCGTCCACTCAGACTCGCCAAAGAACTCGGCGAGCGAAACGCCGTTCCCAAAGAAACCCGCGCTTTGAGTCACCAGCATGTAGACGATGCCGATGGTGATCATCACCGTGACCGTCGCGCAGCCGCCCAGCAGCACAACGATCGCGCGTTCCGAGATGGCGCTCGCATCCGTAGATCGAAATTCACGATCGACAAGTGCTTTCGGTAGCGCCATCGTTCTCCCAACTACATTCTGATCGCAACGACAGCCCGATCGCGAGACGACGTCGAATCACTCTTGAAACCCAAGGCGTCGAGCCGACGCGATCGGTCATCCAAAGCTACTTCACCAAGTTTTCGGGTTTGAAGTTTTCCTTGAAGGAACCTTCTCGCTTTTCACCGTCGGCATCGACAAAGTGCGTCCCGACCATTTCGTTTTCCAGGTTCTCGGTTCCCTGAACCATCATCTCTTCGGGCAATCGGACGTACCCGACCCGCTCGCAAAGCTCCGAAACATTGTCCAGGTAGAAGTTAACGAATGAACTGACCTCGGCGCGGCCGAACGACTCCGTACTGACGTAGATGAAAAGCGGACGGCTAAACGGTGCGTATTTTCCACTCGCAATGTTGTCCATTGTCGGTAGATAGGCTGTCTCATCGCTGGGGTTAACCACCTCCACGGCCTTCAACTTGTCCTTGTTTTCGTTGTAGTATGCGACCCCGAAAAATCCGATGGCGTATTTGTTGCCCGCGACGCCTTGCACCAACACATTGTCATCTTCATTGAGGATCATGTCCGTGCGAATCTTGACCTCGCCCTTCCCTTGAACGACTTCTCGAAAATAGTCGTAGGTGCCGCTGCCGGTGCCAGGCGAATAGATCTCGATCGCCTCTTCGGGCCAACTCTCATCCACGTCGCTCCATTTCTTCGCCGCCTCATCACCAAGAAACATGGTCTTCAGCTGTTCAATCGTGAGCGTCTGAACCCAATCGTTCTCCGGATTGATCACGATCGTCAATCCGTCGTACGCAATCGGAATCTCGACGAAGTTAACGCCCTGCTCCTTGCACTTCACGAATTCCCCCGGCTTGATCGGGCGCGACGCGTCAGAGATGTCGGTTTCCTTGTTCTGAAATTGCTCAAACCCATTGCCAGTTCCAGCTCCGTCCACTTCAACAATCACCGACGGAAACTGCTTGTTGAACTCCTCTCGGACCGCGTTGCTGATCGGAAGCACCGTGCTGCTACCGTTGATTTTGATCGTCCCCTCAATATTCGAGACGCCGGCCGTTCCCGAGCCTGCCGACTTCGTCGCGGAACCATGCTTTCCCTTCATTCCGGTCCCGCTGGAGTCGCAACCAGCGAGGACGGAAATTGCGATCATGCAGCAAGCGGCGAGGCTCCGCTTTGACCGACATCGGGCGCGGTAGGCGTTAGACATTTCAGGGTTTTCTCCGGTGCATTTTTGGGGAAATGAGTCCGGGCACGAGCACTCTTCATCCAAACATCGACTCGCGGCCGGTCACGCCGCAGGGATGCCCCCCGCAGCCGCGCGGAAGGATAACACCGTCGCCGAGCATTGACGACCACGCTCGGGGAGCGAACAGATGAAGATCCTGTAAAGGCGGAGGAGAAGAGTTGAGAGTGGGAAGTTGAGAGTGGGAAGTGGGAAGTTGAGTGTGGAGAGTTGAGTGTGGGGGAGGGGATGACCGCGAGTGGGGAAGGGCGGTCGGCGAGTAGTTGAGGGTGCTTTGGCGACGCGAGAAGAGTGAAGAGTTGCGGGTGCGCGAGCGTGGCACAGGTCGTTGAGACCATTGGGTGCTGGCGTACGGGCGGAGGGGTGCCTGCTAGCTCGCTGCCGCGACTGCCGCAGAATCAGCCTCTCGAACCTTCTCGAGGATTTCCAAAAGCACCTTGTCGGTTTCAATCCCTTCCGCCTGAGCTTCGAAGTTCAACAAAACACGGTGCCGCATGGTGGGAAGATAAACGCGGCGAATATCCTCGAAACTAACACTAAATCGACCAGCCAGAAGTGCCCGGACCTTCGAGGCCAAGGCGAGCGTCTGAGCCCCCCGAGGACTCGCCCCCCAGCGTACATAGGTGTTCGTTGCATCCACCGAGTGAGGCCCGTCCGGATGAGTCGCCAGGGTCAACCGGACGAGGTAATCGCGAATCGGAGGCGTCAGGATCACGTCTCGGACCATCGACTGCATTTCAACGATTTCTTCGCCCTGAATCACCTTCTCGACGTTTGGCTTTTCCCCGCGTGTCGTCCGCTCGACGATCGTGTTCAGGTCATCGCGATTGCTGTAGCCAACCACTAATTTGAACAGAAATCGGTCCAGCTGGGCTTCGGGCAACGGGTACGTCCCTTCCTGCTCAATCGGGTTCTGCGTCGCCAGCACAAAGAATGGTTTCTGCAACTCGTATCGTGAGCCGCCCGCCGTCACCGTGCCCTCCTGCATCGTTTCCAACATCGCGGACTGCGTCTTCGGCGTGGCACGGTTGATTTCGTCGGCAAGCAGAATCTGCGTAAACACCGGCCCTTTCTGGAACTCGAATTGTCGTCGACCGTCCTCGGATTCGACGATCATGTTCGTCCCAAGAATGTCTGCGGGCATCAGGTCAGGGGTAAACTGAATCCGATTGAAATCGAGGTCCAAGACCTCCGAAAGGGTCCGGACGAGCATCGTTTTGCCGAGTCCCGGAACACCCTCGAGCAAACAGTGGCCGCCGCAAAGCATCCCGGTCAGGACACCTTGCACGATCTCGTCATGACCAACGATGACTCGGCCAATCATCTCGCGGATTTCCTCATACCGCTTTCGGAAGTGTTCGGCCTTCGCTTGCGTCGATTCGTCGGGGTTGGTCATGGAGTGCTCGCTGATAAAAACGGACGGAACCGAAGTCCCTCTCAAAGATCACTGATCAGTGTAACGCGTCGAGGCGTTGGGGGGTGAGGAGTCACGGGACTGGCCCGTACACTAAAGAAGATGAGTCATTCGGTAAATCGCAGCTCGCTTCCTTGGCTGTTCAGCGGACCGCTGGACCTGTTCGCGTTTGCCGGCAGTACGCTCATCGCGATTTTGTTGCTCATCGTCGGCGCGGTGTTCGGATGGATTGACCAAGACACGCCGGGATGGACCTGGGTCGTCGCGATTCTCTTGATCGATGTCGCCCACGTCTACGCCACCGGCTTTCGCGTCTACTTCGACCGCTCCGAATTGGCACGTCGCCCCTGGCTTTATGGCCTGACGCCACTCCTTGCGTTCGCGATCAGTTGGGCCGTCTACTCCGAAAGCGTCTCTCTGTTTTGGCGATGCCTGGCGTACCTCGCCGTTTTCCACTTCGTCCGTCAGCAGTACGGGTGGGTCGCGCTCTATCGCCGCCGTGCGGGCGAAACCGACGGCGGTGGCTATTGGATCGATACCGTTACGATCTACTCGGCCACACTCTATCCATTGGCGTATTGGCACTGTCATCTTCCACGCGAGTTCTGGTGGTTCCGCGACGAAGACTTCCTCACAATCCAGGATTTTGCTCTCGACACCATCGCGGCACCCATCTTCTGGGTTGCGATCGGGCTCTACACGGCGAAGACCGTTTGGTTGGGAATCTCGAAGAAGCACTTCAATCCCGGAAAAGACATCGTGGTTTTTAGTACCGCGCTGTGTTGGTACTTGGGAATCATTACGTTCAACTCGGACTTTGCGTTCACCGTCACCAACGTGATCATCCACGGCATCCCGTACATGGTGCTGGTGTACTGGTATCATCGCCGCGGAACCGACGAACAATCGACTCGTCCGACGCTTTCGCGAAACACCGCCCGCATTGCTCGATTCGTGGGACTGCTCTGGCTCTTGGCTTACGCCGAGGAATTGATTTGGGATCGCGGGGTTTGGCATCAACGAGACTGGCTGTTCGGCAGCGCTTGGGACCTCGGTGCCCTGGAAGCCGTCTTGGTACCGCTGCTCGCCGTCCCGCAAATCACCCACTACGTGCTTGACGGTTTCATCTGGAAACGACATTCGCACAAGCGGGTCGAAGCCCTAGCGTCGGGACGACCTGCCGAACCCCAAGAAGACGGCCGCTGATCAACGCGAATTGACTCGCACCAAAAGTATGACGCCAACTCTTTGCGGTAACGTCACCGTCCCTGGAGGATTCCACCATGCGATCTGTTTTTCTCGGTTTGGCCATCTCACTGCTCGCATGTGGTCGGGGCGGGATCGCCAATGATCAAGACTACCCGCAGTTTCGCGGCGCTCGCCAGGATGGAACTTCGACAAGCCCGCTGCCGATTCGGTGGACCGACCAAGACGGCGAAACCAGCGGCATCCGATGGAGAATCACCCCAAAGGGAGAAGGATGGTCACAGCCGATCGTCTGGGGCGATCGGCTTTACCTGACCACAGCGGTCGCGGCAGACCAGCGTAACGCGGACACGACCAAGCCGGAAAACTACAACGGCGGATACGGTCGAGATCGCAGGGACCTCGTCAACGTCGTTTACCATTACCAGGTGATCTGTTTAGATCGTGCGTCGGGGGCAGAAATCTGGCGGCGAACGGTCAAGACGGGAAAACCTCCCATTCCGCGACACACGACAAACACCTACGCGACCGAGACGCCCGCGACCGATGGGAAACGTCTTTTCGCCTATTTCGGGATGAACGGCGTTTACTGCCTGGATATGGACGGTCACGTGCTCTGGCAGACCGATCTCGGTGTCTTTCCGATGCGCGCCGGCTGGGGCACTGCGAGTTCCATCGCACTCCTCCGCAACCGTCTCTTTGTTCAGGTCGACAACGAACGGAAATCCTTCGTGTGCTGCCTGAACACTGAATCCGGCAAAGAGGTTTGGCGCACCGACCGCCCCGAAAGATCTCAGTACAGCACTCCGTTTCTATGGACAAACTCCAAGCGGACGGAGCTAATCCTCGGCGGCATGGTCTATCGCTCCTATGACCCCGAAACGGGACAGCTGCTCTGGCAAATCGACATGGACAAAGGCCGGAGCTCCGCGACTCCGGTCGCAGTGGGCGACTCGTTGTTCGTCGGCAACGAGTTTCGAAATCGGGGTGGCCCCGACGACGGAGGCGGCCGACTTTACTGCATCACGCCCGGCGGATCGGGTGACATCACTCCACCGGCCGACCAGATGAGTGGTCCCTTCGTCAAATGGCGGATGGACGATTCAGGGATCCAAATGGCATCGCCGGTCCATTGTCAGGGCGGACTCTATTTCTTTCAGCGTCGAGCCGGCATCGTCACCTGTGTCGACGCCGAAACCGGCGCGAAGAGGTATGCTTCAAGGGTGCGCGGTGCCCGGTCGTTTTGGGCTTCGCCGTGGTCGGACGGACGGCGAGTTTATGCGATGGACTCGGGCGGCAACACGCACGTCATCGAACCCGGCGAGTCATTCAAGACCGTTGCCGTGAACGACCTTGGCGGCCCAATGTCCTGGTCGACGCCCGCCCTCTCGCGAGGCGAAATCTTCTTGCGGACCATCGACCACCTGTATTGCGTCGCCGCTGAGTGAACCACACTTGCCGTCGTTGACGATCAATCCTTCCTGGACACGGTGAGCGGTGGGAAGGATTGGGCCAAGCGAACTCGGTCCGCCTCGTTCGCCGCCGGTCGGATGCTCGTCACTCCTGCGGCTCGGTCATCTTCCACGGATCGAGTGCCTCACGAAGCGTCTCTTCGGGCAGAATCTGCTTTTCGATGCAGAGTTCGCGAATCGTTTGACCGGACTCAAACGCCTCTTTGGCTAACTTTGCCGCTTGCTCGTATCCGATCAACGGATTCAAACTTGTGCACATCGAGAGGCTTTGCTCAACCGCGCGATTACACGACTCGTCGTTGGCTTCCATCTCCGCGACACAGAACTCGACAAAGGCATTCGAGCCGCCAGCCAATAGCTGAATTGATTCCAATGTGGTGTGAGCCATCACGGGCATCATGATGTTCAACTGAAAATTACCGCCCGCCGCGCCGCTCATCGTGATCACGCCGTCGTTGCCGATCACGCGAGCGGTCAACTGCATTAGCGATTCACACATGACCGGATTGACTTTGCCGGGCATGATCGAGCTGCCCGGTTGTCGCGTCGGTAGCTTGACCTCGTAGAATCCGCACCGCGGCCCGCTACCGAGCCAGCGGATATTGTTCGCCAAGTTGAATAGGGTTTGCGCGATGCACTTCAGCTCACCGTGCGATTGGACCAGCGCATCCCTTTGCGCGTTCGCTTCAAAATGATCGACCGCTTCGACGAATGCGATTCCAGTCCGTGCGGAGATCGCAGCGGCGACTCGCGCTCCGAACTCGGGATGCGTGTTGATTCCGCTGCCCACCGCCGTTCCGCCAACCGGCAATTCGAGGACCGCATCGCGAGCGGTTTCGGCGCGGGTGATGGAAAGTTCCAATTGCCGCGCAAAGCCGCCGAACTCTTGCCCCAACCGCAGCGGTGTCGCATCCATTAAGTGTGTCCGACCGATCTTCATGACGCGGTCCCAAGCCGCAGCCTTCTCGGCAAGAGACTCATGCAAACGTCCCAGCGCCGGCAGCAGAACCGTCTCGATTTGGTGCGCGGTCGCGACGTGGATCGCCGTGGGGAAGGTATCGTTGGTACTCTGCCCCATGTTCACATGGTCATTGGGATGAATCGGCTTTTCCGACGCCATCCGATCACCACCGGCGATCTCGATCGCGCGGTTGCTGATCACCTCGTTGACGTTCATGTTGCTGCTGGTGCCGCTCCCCGTCTGGAAGACATCGATCGGAAACTCGCGTTCAAGTTTGCCATCGATCACCTCCTCGCAGGCCGCCAAAAGCGCTGTGACCTGGCCATCGTCCAGCGGTCGTTTGCCGCTTCCGGTAAGTTTGCCGAGGTCGCGGTTTGCCACCGCACAGCCGTGTTTGACCATCCCCATCGCGCGAATCATCGCGGACGGCAACTCCCAACCGCTGATCGGAAAATTCTCCACCGCGCGCTGCGTTTGCGCACCGTAGTAAGCGTTCGCGGGAACGGAAACCTCTCCCATCGAGTCACGTTCGGTTCGGAATTCGCTCATTCTTATTCGTCGCAAAATGGAGTTCGATCATCACCCTTGGAGTTTAACGAGCCGGGCCCGAAACAGGGAGTCCAGACGATCCCTCGAAGCACCGTATCGTTCATCGCTCCAATATCAACTCTCAGACCAGCCGCAACTCTCAGAGCATCAACCGTGCGATGTTGATGTAGATCACGATGCCCAAGATGTCGACGATTCCCGCGACGAAAGGGTTGCTCATCATCGCGGGGTCGAGCCCAAGCTTTTCAAAGATCAGAGGCAGCGCAGCACCGAAACAACAGCCGACGATGATCACCGCGACCAAGGTCAAAGGAATGACTAAGGCGTCGAAAGCTGTCGGGGCCATAAACAACGCGGTGACGTACCCGATCAACGCTAAAACGCCGCTTAGCGCCAACGACACGACCAGCTCGCGCGAAAGCACCGATCGCCAGTCGCGCAGTTCCAGTTGCCCGCTCGTTAGCGCGGTGATCACGAGCGTCGCCGACTGACTTCCCGAGTTGCCGCCCGCACTGATGATCAGCGGAATGAAACTCACCAACCAAACATATTGTTTGACTTCATCGTGGTAGTGTTCCAGAGCCGCGGCGGTCAGCAGCGCGAAGAAGAAAAGCAGGATCAACCAGATGCCGCGCTTCCACGACAACTTCAACAGCCCGATCCGAAGATAGTCCTCTTCCAGAGGCGCGACGGCGGCGATCCGCTGTGCGTCTTCGGTCAACTCCTCTCGAACGACATCGATGACATCATCGTGCGTGATGATCCCGAGTAGCTCATGTGCCTGATCGACCACCGGAATCGCCAGCAGATTGAATCGCTCCACTTTCTCGGCGACGGATTCTTGGTCCTCGTCGACCTCGGCCACCACGACGTCCGACTCCATCATCTCACCGAGGGTCCGATCGGGCCGCCGAAGTGACGAGACGAGTTGGCGGGTCGAAACGATTCCGCGCAGTTTCCTGTCGTTGTCGACGACATACAGGTAATAGATGGTCTCCAGGTCGCTCGCCTGCGTCGCAAGTTCGTCCAGAGCGTTACGGACGGTGAGTGATTCATCGAGCATCGCGACTTCCGACGTCATCAACGCTCCCGCCGTCCCCTCCTCGTAGGATCGCAGGCGTTGAATATCCCGCCGGTCGGCCACTGGCAGCAACGGCAAGATTTCTTGAACGCGCGCCGCCGGCAACTCTTGAATCAAGTCGACGCGATCATCGGAGGGAATATTGTCGATTAACGCCGCCGTTTCGTCGGCGTTTTGCTGCGACAAAAGCTCGAGTTGCCGCTGCTCTTCGAAGTACCCAAAGATCTCGGCGCGGCGGTCGGGCTCGGCGAATTGCAAGACACGCCACACTTCATCGTCTTCCAGGCCCTCCATGAACTCCGCCGTGCGACCGGCGTTGAGTGCGACGCAGAACTCCCTCAGCTCAGCCTGATTGTTCTCGGCCAGCATCTCGCGGAGTTCGGGAAGGAGAAGTGGGTTGACCATGCGGTGAACCTTCGAGCGGACTTTACAGCGAGACGTCGTCTGCGACCGCCTTGGAACATGGTGTTTTGCCCCAGTCGTGTCTCACCGGCGTGCAGTGAACGCTCGACGTCGCGGGGCCAAAACGAAGCCGCGTCACTCGCCGAGGCGAGGATTCACCATGGCTCACGACGCACACGAGAAACGATCAGTTACTCACTCGTTCGCTGTATTCGCCCGTTCGCGTATCGACCTTGATCACGTTGCCGATCTTGATGAAGCCAGGCACGATGAACTCGGCGCCCGTTTCGACGGTCGCGGGTTTGGTCACGTTAGTCGCCGTGTCGCCCTTGGCACCGGGGGCACACTCGGTCACTTCCAATTCGACCATGATCGGCGGATCGACGATGATGGCGTTTCCGTTGTAGAGCGTCATTTGGCAGATCATGCCGTCCTTGAGATACTTCCAGATGTCGCCCGCCACGGCTTCGGCCACCTCGATGGACTCAAACGTCTCTTGATGCATGAAGACGTAGTCTTTTCCCTGACGGTACGAAAACGTCACGTCGGTTGTCTCGACGTCAGCCGATTCCAGCGAATCGCCGCCTTTGTACGTCCGATCAAGCGTTGTGCCCCGAATCAAGTTCTTGAGCTTGCACTTGTACAACGCGTTTCCCTTGCCGGGTTTGACAAACTGCATGTCTGTCATCAAATAGGGCTCGCCGTCGATCTGAACCTTCAGTCCTTTTCGGAAGTCGCTCGTGTTGTAAGTTGCCATCGCTCTTTTGGCTCCGTCAAACTGTCACATGCCGGTTGTCGAAGGTGATCCGAGCACCTTCCGTTTCGGGCGAGTTTACCGCCCAAAGCCGATCTTGTCCCGACCGGGTCCAAATGACTTTTTCATGGCCCAGTCGTCCGCAACCGCGACCGTGATGCACACCCCAGCGAACCTAAGCCTCGATGCCCCAAGCCGCCGACGCCCCGACGAATCACGTCTCCGATCCTACGCCGCCGTCTGCCGTGGATTCGCCTGCTATTGATCCGCCGAACGCTCCTTGGCAAACCGCGATAAAGCGCGCGATTCGCTCTCAACGAGAACTGCGGCGTCGCCTGCATCTTCCGCCCGATCCTGCGGCAGATGCGGCCGAACGCTTTCCGACGTTTGTTCCCCTGGAGTTACTCCAACGCATCCGCAGGGGCGCCCCGGAAGACCCGATTCTTCGCCAAGTCCTGGCCGACCATCGCGAGACCGATTCCGCCGCCGGTTTCGTCGCGGACCCCGTCGGAGACCTCAATGCATCGGTCACCGACGGCCTCTTGCACAAATATCACGGCCGCGCTTTGATCGTCACCAACGGTGCCTGTGCCGTTCACTGTCGCTACTGTTTCCGACGGGAATATCCCTATTTGGAAAGGAGTGCCCGCGCCAATGGCTGGGAGAAGACCGTCGAGGCCATCGCTCGAGACGACTCGATTGAGGAAGTGCTGCTGTCCGGAGGAGATCCGCTAACTCTCACCGACGCCGCATTGGGTCACCTGCTTTCGCAGTTGGAAGACATCTCGCACGTCCGTCGGGTGAGGCTCCACACTCGACTTCCGATCGCCATCCCCCAGCGGATCACACCGGCGTTGGTGGAGCGTCTTTCGCAGTCACGGCTCACGGCATGGATCGTGATCCACTGCAATCACGCTCAGGAAATCGATGAGCCGGTGAGCGAGTCGATCGGTCGCTTGGTCGGCGGCGGCCTCCCTGTTTTGAATCAGTCGGTTTTACTCGCTGGTGTCAACGACAACCTCGAAACACTCGTCGACCTGTCGCGAACTCTGATCAATTGCCGCGTCCATCCGTATTACCTTCATCAGCTCGATCGGGTTCAAGGGGCTTCCCATTTTTTGGTCCCCGTCGAGCGAGGCCGCGAACTCGTCCGTGAAATGCGGAAGCGTCTGCCCGGCTATGCGGTCCCTGAATATGTGATCGAAGAAGCCGGCGCAGCGAGCAAAACTCCGTTAGGATGATCGTGTCCGCGGTACACACACTCTCCAACCGAACGACGGTCGCGAATGTACGTCTTTGAGAACCCGGTACTTCAACGCGAGTTGCTCGTCAACCTGCGAACCAATCGCTCATTTGTTCTCCTCGCGGTCTACCAGTTGTTGCTTGCCGCGGTCGTTCTTGCGGCGTGGCCTTCCGATGAACGACTCGACCTGACCACGAATCCTCCGTCGGCGACCAAGTTGGTCAACCTTTTCTTTCTGGGCCAGTACGTGATCGCGTCATTGATGGCCCCCAGCTTCGCCGCCGGCACGATCGCGGGCGAGAAAGAACGCAAAACCTACGAGATGCTTCTGGCGAGTCCGCTGCGACCGGGGGCGATTGTGATCGGCAAGGTGGTTGCATCACTGACGCACATCGGAATGCTGATCATCGGTTCGCTTCCGATCATCGTGCTCTGTTTGCCGCTCGGTGGCGTGAGCGTCTACGAGGTCCTGGCGGCCTACTTGGGACTCATTGTGTCCGTCATCCTGTTCGGCGCGATCGGTGTGTTTTGCAGCAGCTACTTTCCACGCACCAGTAGCGCCCTCGTCGTGAGCTACCTTGCGATTCTGCCACTGGTCATCATCGCGTGCGTGCTTTGGGCATCCCTGGCCAGTGAAGGCGATTTACGGTTGAAGCTCGCCGTCATCGTCTTCCCCGCTTTCGGCTTGACCGCGGTCATTCTGATGGGAGCCGCCGCAGCCGGCCGAATGCTTTACCCACCCGATGTCGGCAGTGAAGGGAAGGAAGTCATCGATCTCGAGCGAGAAGCCGAGGAAGCGGTCGGTCTCGTGATCCAGCCCGATCAGTTCCCGGACCGGCTGTTCGCACCGCCGAAGAAAGACGAAATGATGGCCGACGGTGCGAACCCCGTTTACGACAAGGAACTGCACAGCGAAATCTTCAGCCAGGGGACGCTGATGCTTCGCCTGGTGATCCAAATCAGTATCCTGCTCGCCATCCCAATGATGGGCGTCTTTCTCTTCTTCCAAGCCCACCGCGCGCCGTGGTTTGGCATCTACGTGATCGTATTCAACATGCTGGTCGGTCCCTCGTTCCTGGCGAGCAGCATCACCAGCGAACGCGAACGCCAAACACTCGATCTGTTGCTCACGACCACACTGTCACCGCTCCAGATTCTATGGGGCAAGTTCGTGGTGCGATTCCGCATCTCCGTCGTGCTCACCGGCTTCTTGCTCTGGCCTCTGTTTCTCGGTGCCGGGCTCAACAACAAATTCTGGACGAACCTGCCGGCCGTGGGCGCCATGTTTTTGATCGTGTTGATGGTGTGTCTCGTCAATTGCGTGATCGCATTGGCGTGCTCCCTATTTTCAAGAAAGTCATCGATCGCACTTCTGACAACTTACGCCATGTTGCTGGTTCTGTACGTCGTGCCACCGGCCATCTCGACGTTCACCCGAATGCTGGAAATGAAGTCCGACTTGATCGCGCAGACCGATTGGCTTGGCGTCGCAAGCCCGTTCTCCGCGCTGTTTGCGATTCCACTGAACCAAGACATCGCGCGTGACAACCCGATCATCAATGCCGGCAATCCACCGCTCGTCTTCGGCTACTTCGGATTCAGCGCCGCGCTGGTCGCCGTTTGCGTCGGCGCAATGGTGTTGAGACTGAAAACGCGGAGTGGCCTCTCCGACGGCTAAGAAACTCCCTTGAGCGAAGAAGAATTAGTCACGTGGCGCGTTTGTAGTCTACTTTCTGACTTTCAGAACTCCCGCATGATCACTGCTGTTCGTTGACGCGCACATGTCTGATTCACCGCCAAATTCAATAAGACACGTTGGGCGTTGGCGACGCTTCGCGATCGGGTCGCTTCTTTTTCTCGTCTTCTGCTTCGCGGGTGCGTTTGTTGGCTTCAGATACGGACTGTCGGAGGCAGTGGAGGCACAGGTCGAGCAGCGATTGAATGACCTCCGCAACTCTCAGATTTTAAAAGTGTACCGGGTAGCGGATCTGGTAACGAGTGGACCCAACAGTCAACTTGATGCCAAGAAATCCGATGACCTCATCCGCGCCTTGATGGCGAATGCGAACGAAGAAACGACGACGATCTCGCCGACGCCAACTGGCGACCTCGTGATCTCAGGCTCCGCCTTGGATCATGATTCGCTAGTCGCCTTTCTGAATGGACTAAGGCACGAATTCGATGGCGAAGACTCAAATCGATAAGGCGCGCCGATGAGCCAATGTCCTGGTTGAGTTCGATGACAGAGTTCCGGGTACCACTGCACGTCGACCAACACTGGAGACGCGCGAGAATGGAGCCAGGCTTGAGCCGCCTCGCGTCGATGTCTCACCAGCGGATAAAGCCTGCACTGCAACGCGCGAGGCTTTGCCCGCTGTCGATCAGTGAGGGTAGTAGTCCGTGTGTCCACGTGAAGAGCGATAGCGTGGAACAGGGTAGCTCGGCAACACGTGCTGCTCGACAATGACCGGCGGCCGTGGCGAGTAGTGATGCTCAATCACCGTTTGCGGGCGTGCGATCGGCGCCTGCGGCACCGGACGTCCCACCGTTACCTGCTGGCCCCGACGCGGAATGGTCTGAAGCGAGGTGATCACCGACTCGCTGACGCCTTGTTGGTGCAGCGAAATGATGTCCGAGACGCTCAAGGTGCCAAGGTAGCCGCGTTGGCGCACCTGGTTCAAAATGACTTGGTCACTCAAGCCGCTCCGCGTCATGTTTACCACGTCCTGCATGGTGACCGCAGACTGGCGAACAATCGTCTGCTGTTGCTGAGCGTAGCGTTGCTGCTGAGCACGATAGTAGGCGTGCCGTTGCTGGGCGATGACCCGCTCTTTGTCGGCCGCGTCACCAAGGATTCCGCCGGCAACCGCGCCGACCACCCCGCCGATCGCAGCACCTGCCCCGGCCTCGTCGCTATTGTCTCCGATGATGCCACCAGCGATCGCGCCGGCAAGCCCGCCCCACGTTGCACCGCGTTGACGACCGGTCTGCGCTGAAGCAGTACCGCAGATCAAAACCAACGCCAAACCAAACGCGACGTTGCGAGCGGGTGTGTAACGGAGTGACATGATCTCTTCCGTGATGTTCGAGTCGAACCGACTGCGACGCCTCGACGAGGTTCGCGTTTCCATTGCTTCGTCGGTTTATCGGTTCAAAGCGACCGATCGCAACGCCATTTCACGGGGATTTGAGCGTGAAACTCCACCGGGACGCGTCACGACCGTCAGCGGAGTCTGCATGATGTTCGAAGAGTCTCGGGATGACCGCCCGTCAGAGGCTCGGTCTCACCGCCTAACCCGGAGAGGTCTTCGAGGACCCGAGAAAGCCGATCCCGCGGGTGGTCTTGGGCTTCCTCGGAGCAGGGTTGGGGACGCGCCAATCGCACGCCGAGTCGTGAAAGTCTTCTCGGACAGGGGCACGGAACGCAAGCAGGACAAAAATCGCGACGCAGGCGAGATGTAGAAAGAAAATCGTGACCATGGTCGGAGTCCTAATACGTCAAAACTTGGTTCAACTCTCTGACGTGTTCAGCGAGTTTTCCCTTACCCTTGTTACCGTGAATTTGTGAGCAAAATCAACGCGTCCATGCCACGTTTAGGCCACGAAAGTTCCCTCACGAGGCGCTTCAGTCAAATTCAACACCATTATTAGGACGTGGCTAGCCTTCCTAGTGTTCGCCAACCGCCGCAGAAAATCGATGTGTGATCAAATGGACACATCCGGCACTCAATCGATCGATAATGTCGGTTTCGGCGGCGCGTTGGAGCGCAACTCATGAAATGCCCCAAGAGTTGATCGGCAGCAACAGAGTGAGGTCCGCCACGTCTTCTCGCGCCACGTCTTCTCGCGCCACGTCTTCTCACCGCGCAACGCAGGCCTTGGCTGCCGTCGGTTTGGCACGCAACCTGCAATCGATGCAGCCCCGTGAGTCGCATTGGATCGAAGCCGCTCATTGACCTCCCGATTCCGGGCGACAAGAAATGGACCTCGACCGTCAACGACTTGCCGACGAGCACTCGCGTGAACGAATTCGGGAGCGCTTGGATGCCGCGCACCGCGCAAACTATCTCTCCGATTTCGTTTATGGTGCGATCGATGGAACCGTAACGACGTTCGCGGTGGTTTCCGGCGTCGCCGGAGCGGGACTCTCGTCGGAGATCATCATTGTGCTTGGTTTCGCCAACCTGATCGGCGATGGATTCAGCATGGCGGCGAGCAACTATCTCGGGACTCGAACCGACGTTCAACTGCAGAACAAGGCTCGAATGAGGGAAGCGGCCGAAATCGACGCCTATCCCGAGGGCGAGCGCGAAGAGATTCGCCAAATCTTTGCGTCGAAGGGATTTGAAGGCGAGGACTTGGAGCGCGCGGTTGAGACCATTACCGAAGACCGGGATCGTTGGATCACAACCATGCTGACGGAGGAAATGGGCATGAGTCTTACGGTCCGTTCACCTTGGTTGGCGGCCGCGACGACGATGGTCGCGTTCCTTTTGATCGGGTTGATTCCACTCGTGCCGTTCGTCATGCAATCGATCAGTCAATTCATCTCCATCGAACCCTTTGGTCTGAGTCTCGCGCTGACCGCGGTCGCCTTCTTTCTCGTGGGCGCGACCAAGTCGCGATTTGTTGACCAGCGGTGGTACTGGTCTGGCTTGGAGACGTTCCTGGTCGGTGGTTCTGCCGCCGCGCTGGCGTATCTCGTCGGCATGGGATTGGGACAGTTGACCCGGTGACCAAAACGGGTGAGCGGGATGAGAAAGCCGTGATCAGCGGAAGGACGCAGTTAAGTGTGCGAACCAAGCCGCACACCTGTGCGGATTAGCACGGAGATTGCCCAGGGCGGATAAGTTTTTGCGGCAATCTTGATTGGCACTTGGTGTGCATGAAGACAACGACATCAGCTCACACGCGTCTCGAGAAGGCCGGTCGCCGTCGGTCGCGATGTTCCAATCGCCGCAAAAACCAAGAACCCGAATGACCCAAGGGGAGACAGAAAGATGAACGAGTTCAAAAGCATTCTTGTCGTCGTCAACACCAAGGAACCTCACGCCGCTGTCACCCGAGCCACTGAACTGGCCATCGAAAACAACGCCCGCTTGACGCTGATGGATGTGATCAAGCCTCTGCCACAATCCATTCGAAGGATGACCGACGTCGCCAGCCCTCAGGAGTTGGAAAGACTGATCGTTGAGGATCGGCGTCGCCAACTACGTGAGATCGCCGCAGAGATCTCCGACACGGCCGTTCCCTTGAGCGTCCACGTTGCGACCGGAGATCCGGCGACCGAGATTACCCGTCACGTGATCGACGCGAATCACGATCTGGTCGTCAAAACGGCGGATGGTTTTTCGGGAGCGGGGCGTTTGTTCGGCAGCGTGGCGAAATCGTTGATGAGACTCTGCCCCTGCCCCGTGTGGTTTCTCAAACCGGAAATACACGGCGAATTTGACCAAGTGCTCGCCGCCATTGACGTGGAATCCGGAGACGCCGCACACCATCGACTGAACCAACAGATTCTGGAGTTGGCGTATTCCATCGCACAACGTGACAAGGCACAGTTCCATCTCGTGGCGGCTTGGGACCTTTGGATGGAACAGTCGATGCGACGCCATGCCGGTGACAATGCCGTCAACGCGATTCTC
Organism: Planctomycetota bacterium; assembly: GCA_038520195.1. Lineage (GTDB taxonomy): Bacteria > Planctomycetota > Planctomycetia > Pirellulales > Pirellulaceae > Stieleria. The sequence goes on along the minus strand of JBCBLJ010000014.1, from coordinate 744 downwards.
AAGAAACGTGAAGAAAACGCACATCAGTCGCTCAACCAACTGATGCGAACAGCCCACATCGAAACGGACGATGTCCACGTTCATCTGAAAAACGGTTCCGCACCCGAGGCGATTCGAGCGGTCGCCGACGAAGTGAAAGCGGACCTTTTGGTGATGGGCACCGTCTGTCGAACCGGAATCTCAGGCTTTCTGATCGGCAATACAGCCGAGACGGTTATCCCCGACGCTTGTTGTTCTCTGCTGACTCTGAAACCAGACGGTTTCGTTTCACCGGTCGAAAAGAGTGCCCAAGAGCCAGTCGTCCCCAACGCGCCTCTGACGCTCGTCTAATTTGGAGCTGAGCGAAGTGATTCGATTGGACCGTTCCTCAAATTTACTCCGTCAACTTCCCGTCGATCGAAAAGTCATCGAAGGTGAGATGACCCCAGCCTCCCGTGTTGTTGTCGACCACGCGCAAGAAAACGGTCTTTCCCCGAAGGTCTCGGACGTCCCAAGTGGTTCGCTGCATCTGAGGTCCGCCGGGTCCTCCAGCAAATCTCAATCGCTTCTTCGAGGACGCATCGAAAAGACCGACGAATAGCGTTTCGGGATCGTAACCACCCGAAACAAGGAAACTTGCGCGGTCGCCCTCGATGATGAACTCAGGCGACTGGAACGTGACCTTTTGAGCATCCGCGAATCCGTCTCCGGTGTTGACGGTCGAGAGATGAAAGTCACCCTCATGGTTGAAGGGCCGATCTCGGT
>JBCBLJ010000369.1:0-7862 GCA_038520195.1 Planctomycetota bacterium | reverse complement strand
GTTCAAGGACGGCACCTTCGGACAGGGACATGAGTTCCTGAAGCGTCAACTGGGTTCGTCCAAGTTCAGCTGTGAGTACGACTTGGACGCCACCGAACCGATTCAGCTCAAAGTTGCCTTCGGCTGAACGCCCCGCCGGCCGAAGCGGCTGGAACTCGGGCTGGCTTTCGGCTGATGCATCAGTGGCCTTCGTGTCCGACTGATCAGCAGCAGGCGCTTCTTCAGCCGTTTCGGTTTCGACAGCGGTTGCCGTCTCGGCCGACTCTGTCGCATCGGGCTGTGTTTCTTCTTCTGCTTCACTCATGATTCTGTCCGTGTATCGATCACCGTTTCAAGCAGTTGGAGATCTCGAGCGCTTGGCGTCGACCGATCCTTCCGGGCCAACATTCGAAATGGGGGTCCTCGTTGACAGTCGCGACGACCGGTTGGTCGATCCGCTGGTCCAAGAGAATCGTTTCGCCGACCTCCAGTTTCGACAGACGGCTCATCGGAAGTGAGACCGTTCCGAGCACACTGACCAACTCCATCGGCACTCGGCCGACAATCTCCTCGGGGGGACTTTGAGTCTCGCGACCATCGCGTTGGTCAACCGACGATTCGAGCAAATCCGACATCTTCTGTTTTGGGACGATCCAATCGATGTCAATCGTTCCGTTCTTGGCCGCGACGTGGACACTCGTCTTCGTGACCAAATCCTTCACTCGAAAGATCCGAGTCTTCTGAGGGTCGCGAGCCCACGCCGAAGTTTTGATCTCAATGGATTCATCGCCCATCCAGCCGTCAATGAGTGATCGACTGAGTTCCTCCGTTAACAACTCAAGCAACGAACACTCAACCGGGGTGAGGTCTTCGCCGACCATCGTTTCCGCGTCCGGCAAACGTAGAAACTCACTCAGCAACAGTCGAAGATCCGCAATGCTCGCGTAGAACATCATTGAGAATTGATCCGGTATCTCGGCGAGACAGCAGTAGTTCTCCTTTGAAACCTTTTCCAGCAACTTGCCGTAGGTCTCCGTCGAGATCTTTCCCAGTGAGATCTGGGCGCCGTAGCCTGTCGCATCGGCCCAGAAGTCGCTGAAGAATGACGCCGACTTGGAAAGCCAATTCCGAAAGTCCACCGCAGCGTCATCCAACGCAGCGATGTCGCGAAAATCGAAGACGCGATATTCCTTGCCGCTCATTGGACCTTGAAATCCCGAAAGAGGACGTCTTGAATCCGTTCAATGCCGTCGGTGAACAGCATCTCGTTGAACTTGTCGTGAATCTCGCGCCGCAACGCGTTGTGCCCGAGTTTCCCGCGGACATCTTCCAACTTTTTGTCGCGAAGGTGAGCGATCAACCAGTTGATCAATGGATCCTTGTTGTCGTCCACGAGTTTTTGAATCGCGGCTTCCTGCGATTTCGCAATCTGAAGCGAAAATTCGCAAGTGACATAGCGTGAATAACGCACGTCGTTGAGATTGACGACGACCTCGTCAAACGAGATGTAGGCCAGATTTTCGTCGGCCTCGGGAATGTCCATCGGTGTGAACGTTTCGGGATAGTTGAGCGGCTCAGCCGCTTCTCCATCCGGTGCCGGCATCATCATCATGGGCACGACAGCGCCGCTGCCCACGCCGACGACAAACACCACACCCCAAATGATCAGTTTGGGCAGCATGCCGCCCGATTTCTTCGCGTCTTTTGATTCGTCTTCTTTTGCGTCTGCCATGATCGACTCCTGGAGGAGGAGCTTCTCGCGAAGCCCCGGAGGTCGCGGGGGGGGGCGGGCCGCCAATCCGGCCTAACCCCTACCGGTTATGGAACCGTTCATGTCTATCGACGCCGCAGACCTTAAAGTGCACGCTCACGTCCTGGATGAGGGTAAACCCCATGGAGTCACAACCCGCACAAACGCGATAGGTTCACAGAGCCGATCATTCGTTGCACTCTCACCAGGAGGAATTGGGCATGATTGACGGTCTTTACAGCGGTGCCTCCGCACTTGATGTGCTTGCAAAGCAGCAAGAACTGATCTCAAACAACCTGATGCACCTCAACACGAGTGGTCATCGCCGGCAACAACTCGCCGTGAAACAGCGGTTTGAGGTTGAGAACATTGACGCGTCGATCGACCTTGGCCCCGAAGTCGAAGTCCGGCAGGTCGACTTTTCCCAAGGCCGACGCGTTGATACCGGTCGCCCCCTGGACGTCGCGATCTCAGGTGACGCATTCCTCGTTTTCAACGACGGCAACCGAGACCTCTACTCAAGAAACGGACGCTTGTTCCGCGACGCGGAGTCCAACTTGCTCGTCAATGAAGAGGGTTTTCCTATTCAAGGCGAAGACGGCGACATCACGATAGACCCCTCTGTCGCTGATCGGGAAATATCGATTGGGAATGATGGAACGATTATGGCGCGCGGAAACGTCGTCGGGAAAATCCAGTCCATTGCCTTTGAAGACAACCAAACACTGGTGCCCGTTGGTGTGGCCGGTTTCGTCAAAGGGAACAACTCGGTCGAAACCGAAAGCGGAGCGCGCGTCATTCAGTTTCAACACGAACTCTCAAACGTGCAGCCCGTTTCCGAACTTGTCGCATTGATCGTCAACAATCGACAATATGAAGCCGTTCAGAAAGCGACCAGCGCGATGTCCGATGCGTTGCGTGAATACATCCGAGAATAGTCGAACCCGGAAAGCAAGATGCTAAAAGCGTTCTATTCAAGTGCGACCGGAATGCGTGCGCAGGAGTTGTTGATCGACAACACTGCAAACAACCTCGCCAACGTCAACACGACGGGGTTCAAGCGTAAGCACATCAACTTTGCGGACCTGATCTACGACACGACCAGCCCCGCCGGCGCCGCGACCACGAACGGCCAAATCAAACCCGTCGGACTCCAGATCGGCAGCGGCGTTCGCGCCGTCGGCACCACCAGCGTTTTCTCGCAGGGAACACCGACCGAAACGGGCGTACCGACGCACATCGCGATCGAAGGCGATGGGTTCTTTAAGGTCACTCAGGGCACCACCATCGCTTACACTCGCGACGGCACGTTTCACACGAACGAGCAAGGTCAAATCGTTAGCGGCGACGGTTTCTTACTCGATCCCCCCGTCACGATCCCGATCGATGCAACCGATCTCTCGATCTCCGCCAGCGGTGTCGTCAGCTACCGACAAAACGGCGTCGAAGCGATTGGCCCGACGATTCAGTTGGCGCGCTTCGCAAACCCGGCGGGGCTCGAAAACATCGGCAACAATCTCCTGATGGCCACCGGCGCATCGGGTCCCGAAACGCTCGGAAACCCGGGCGATCCCGGCTTTGGCGTGTTGCGGCAGTTCTTTATCGAAGGCGCGAACGTAGAGGTCGTGCAGGAACTTGTTTCGCTGATTACCGCTCAGCGCGCCTACGAAATCAACTCGCGCGCGATTCGCGCCGGCGATGAAATGCTCTCCTCGGCCAGCGACTTGGTCCGATGATCCGATTTCCTCGATTCTTCATCGTAGCTTCGTGGTGCGTTGGTGGGTGTATCGCCTTCTGGCTCAACACCTGCGCCGCCGAGATCACCATTTCGCTCCGACACAATGCGGCCGTCAACGGGGCGCGCGTCACGATCAAAGACGTCGCCAACATCCACGGCGGAACCACCACCGAGCAGAAACAACTCGGTGAACTCGACCTCGACGTACTCGGGGCACGAACCGCCCGTGAACGGCTGACCCGCCGCGAAATTGAGATGCGCCTGCTTGTTGCAGGCTACCGACGAAACCAGTTTTACGTCACTGGAGCGGAAACGGTCGAAGTCCGCAGAGCCGACACTGACGCGTTCCGGACCCGGTTGGAAAAGCTTTTCCACAGTGAATTTGCGAGACAGTTTGGTTTCGATGATCGAAACATCTCGATCCGAATCATCGATCACCAACGGCTACTCGCCGTGGAATCCAAAATGGCCGGAGAAGACTTTGCGGCGACTGTCTTGTTCGAATCGCAGCTGCCCATCGGTGCGACAACGATTCAAGTCGAATTCGCTTCGGAGCACGAGAGATTCCTCGAGGACTTCAAGGCCCAAGTCATTGTGTCTACGGAAGTCGCCATCGCGGCTCGAAACGTGACGCGAGGTTCGGTCATCGACGCGTCCGCCGTGCGGGTGATCCGTCGACCGATCGTTCGAAAAGCAGACTTTGCGGACCCCAAGCAAATTGTGGGGCGTGTCGCAAAGGTCGACATCCTCAGCAACGAAGTCATGTTGACCAGCTACCTCACCGAGGTCAACTCGAGCCGCACGGCTGTGATTCAGCGCAACGATTTGATCGATGTGATCGTGCGTTTGGGGAACAGCGAGATCCGGCTCAAAAACGCTCGCGCACTGGGCGCGGGAAACATTGGTGACACCGTTACCGTGTTGAACACTGAATCCAATCGGCAACTCACTGCGACCATCGTCGCCCGACAATTGGCGATCGTCTCCAACAGCCCCAGGAAATCTCGATGACCCGCGTGACGCTCCTTTTTACCCTCTCCATTTTCGTTGGTGTCGCGTCCGACGTGGATGCCCAGAGCCTTTTCGAACGAAGGTCACGAAATCAGATTGACCAATACAGAGATTACGCCGCCAGAACACGCGGCGATCTGTTGTTCGTATTGATTAACGAAAGCACGGACGTCGAGAACCGTGACGAGCGGTCTTTGGACAAGACCGGGCAGTCTTCGTACAACGGCGCATTCAACTATGGTTTCGGAGGTGACATCGGTAGTTCCAGCGGGGACACATCGCTTGGCCACACCACGGCGAGCGCGCGCGGGTTTACGGGAGACACCGAGTTTCGAAGCGAACGCAGGTTTCTCGATAAGTTTACCGTGACGGTGCAAGATGTCCTGCCAAACGGGAACCTAGTTATTCTGGGTACTCGAAAAATCAATCTGCAAGGTGATACCCGCGAACTACGACTCTCGGGCATCGTTCGGCAATACGACATCCTGCCGGGCAACTCGGTACCCTCGCACCTCGTCGCTAATCTCAAGATTCAACTTGAAGCCGCGGGCGCCGAGCAAGCGTTCAACAATCAAGGTTGGTTCAGTCGCAAAATCGTCAATCGGTTCTGGCCGTTCTGATTACCAACCCTCGCTACGCAAGGATGCTATCCGTGCTTTGCATTTCCAGTCACACCTTCGCGCGGTTTGCTTGCGCGGCCGCGTGGGCTCTCTCAATCGTTTTCGCGATCGAGATGGACGCGACGTTCGCACAACCGCCGCTTCCGCCGCCTCCCACCGTGACGCCGGGTCTGTCAACGCCACCGCTGTCGAACCCGTTGCATCCTGCACCCGGTCCAGCTCCGGTCAACGCCTTCGACGCGAGTGTTCGGATCAAGGACATCACCTTTGTGGAAGGCGATCGAGTCAATTATCTCAATGGCGAAGGCCTTGTCACCGGACTGAGTGGAACCGGAGGCAAAGCGGAGCAGACGCGGTTGATGGCACGCAACTTATTCCTTCGAAGAGGCCTTGCGCTGGACAACGTTGACACGAAGAGCATGTCCGCTGTTTTCGTTTCGGGAAAAGTGCCCGCGTACGCACGCAAGGGAGAGAAGATACTCGTCACGGTGTCGGTCGCTGACGACGCATCGAGCCTTCGCGGCGGCAACCTTAGTCAAACGGCTTTGAGGGGACTGGACGACGAAATCTACGCGATCGCACAAGGCCCCGTGATCGGCGGCGGGGTCGCGGCCCAAGGGGATGCCGCCTCGGTCCAAGTCAACCATCCGACGGTCGGTGTCTGCGAAGCCATCGTGGAGCGCGAAATCGACTGTGGCCGGATCGTTCGAAATGGCCGGATCCGGTTGGTTCTTCGCAACAAGGACTATTCAACGGCCAACGAGATCGCAAACGTCCTCAACCGAAAGTATCCCAGTCATGCCAGGGCGATGGACTCCGGGACCGTGGACGTTTTCGTTCCCCCGGACAAGCTCGACAACTTGCCCGCGTTCATCTCGTCGGTCGGCGATCTGCGAGTTCGCCCCGACCAACCGGCGAAAGTCGTGATCAACCAAAGGACAGGTACCATTGTACTGGGACATCGAGTCAAGATCTCGCGCGTCCTCTTCGCAAGCGCGAATATCGTTATTTCAACCAACGAAGCCCCCGTTGTGTCGCAACCCGCTCCGCTCTCCAACGGCGACACCACCGTTCTACCTCGATCGAGTGTCGACGTCTTCGAGTCCGGCGGCACCTACAACGTCTGGCGCGACGGCGTCACCGTCGGGGACTTGGCCAACGCGCTCAACAGCCTCGCCGTTTCTCCAATCACGTTGATCGACATTTTCACCTCCTTGCGGAATCAAGGCGCGCTACAAGCCGAATTGATCATCGAATAGCGGGTTCACCATGACACAAATCGCAAGTCTGCTAACACCAAACACGTCGACCGTCGCAAAACCCACCGACGGGAAGGCGTCGATCCAGGGGATGACCCCGGAACAAATCGATTCCGTTGCCACAGACTTTGAAGGCGTCTTCCTTTCACTCATGCTGAAAGAGATGCGCAAGAGCCTCGACGAAGGCGGTTTCTTTTCCGGTGAATCGAGTGACACCTACGGCGGGATGTTTGATCTCTTCATTGGCCAGCATCTCGCCGAATCGAAGCCACTCGGAATCGGCCAGATGCTTGTCGACCAGTACCAAAAACACGCCGGAGGCGGCCCTCCGTCGGATTCCGGCGACGAACAATCCGGCGACAAACAAACCGGTTCCTGGTCGGCCTAGAACCCGAGGCCTTGGCCAACGACGCTGTCAAGGCGGGCTCACGCGTCCATCACTTCGTACGGCAACCGTGTCGGATTACCCTCCGCGTGTTGCCGCTGGGCGAGCGATGTCCGTCAAGCCGCTTAATCGTCACCGCCATCGGGCCGTGATTCGCCGAATAACCAAAGAGACGCGTTTGACTCCGCTCCTGAACCAGACCCACTGGTGTCCGCAAGCACGCTCTACCTCACCACCCGATATCCCGACTTACGCCCTAAACCGAATTCGCCGACCGTTGAACGGAGTTGTTCGATGAATGAGTACGATCCAACTGAACTGGTTGCTTTGGTGGAACGCCATCTGGACGTCGAATCTGAATTGGCGTCAACGCTTGACGATCTCAACGCCGCGATGAAGGCGGCTCTCGACAAGCCCGGGATGCAGGCACCACAGCTCGACGACCTAAAGTCACTCGAACCCGTCAGCCGTCGTCTGCAAGCATCAACGACGAAACTGGCCGCCGCGCGGAAAGAGATCCTGCAGCGAATCAAACTGGAGACCGGCGTCGAACACGCTTCGCTGCGGACCGTCATCGTCGCGCTGCCGAAAGAGGCGCGAAAGCGATTGGATTCTCGACGGCTTGAGATTCTTGAAAAGTCGCGTCGTGCTCAAGCCAACCTCGTGCACAACCAAGCCACGTGTTACTACCTCTTTGATTTTCATCGCAAATACCTTACGGGCGTCGTTCAAAGCGACGTCGAAGGCCAGAAGTACCGCGCCGACGGCCAGCCCAACGAGATTGCTCCGGGAAACATCATCGGAAAGGCGTGTTGATCAATGCCAAGCTTTAATATCGGCCTCTCGGCCTTGACGACAAGCCAGCACGCATTGGATGTTATCTCGAATAACATCGCCAACGCAAACACAGAAGGCTACCACCGGCAAAGGGTCCACCACGCCGCGCTGGCACCACAGAACGTCGGCCGTTTTCGTATCCAAACGGGCGTCGAAACGTCCTACATCGAACGCATTCGTAATGGCGTCGCCGAAGCAAGTCTGACGACCGCCGTCTCGGACGCTTCGAATGTCAGCCAGTTGCTTACCCTCGAGCGACAGATTGAAGCTGCCTTTCTAAACG
>JBCBLJ010000896.1:0-3270 GCA_038520195.1 Planctomycetota bacterium | reverse complement strand
CGATCGCTTACGACGCTGACTGGAAGGAGCTTGGGCGTCGTCGTCGAAAGACGCGAGGGCGGGAAGGGAGCGACAGCGGCATCGCCCGCATTGGGTCGACTATCGAACGTCTGGTCACCGAGAATGAACTCCAGGGCCGCAAAATCAACGGAATCGGAATAGGCTGCCCAGGCCCCATCGACCTCCATCGAGGCCGCATTCTGATGACGCCAAATCTGGGTTGGGACGACGTCGCGGTTGGCGATTTTTTGACCGAACGTTTCCGCTGCACGACGATCGTCATGAATGATGTCGATGCGGGACTTTATGGAGAATACCAATTCGGCGCCGCACGGAAGGCTCGTTGCGCCGTGGGGGTCTTTCCAGGGACCGGGATCGGCGGCGCCTGCGTTTACGAGGGACGGATCCTGCAGGGCAACGGCGTCAGTTGCATGGAGATCGGGCACACGCGAATCAGCAGCGGCTCGCGAAGCAGTGGAGGATTGCCGGGAACACTGGAGGCGGAGGCGAGTCGATTGTCGATCGCGGCCGAGGCGGCGAAGGCAGCCTTTCGCGGCGACGCTCCGGTGCTCGCGGAGTCGACCGGGACCGACCTCTCCGACATCCGCAGCGGCGCACTGGCGGAGTCAGTCGAGGGCGGCGACGCCGCGGTTCGGCGTTTGATCGAGGCGGCGGCGGAGTCGGTCGGCGTTGGGGTGGCGAATTTGATTCACATCCTTTGTCCGGACATCGTCGTTTTGGGCGGAGGGCTGGTCGAAGCGATGGAGGAGTTGATTGTCGGAACGGTCGAAAAGACCGCGCGGGCCTCGGTGATGGAGGCCTACCGAGAACGCTTCAAAGTCGTCGCGGCGGAACTGGGCGATGACGCCGGTGTCAAAGGCGCAGCGGCTTGGGCCCGGCGCGCGATCGAACAAGCGGCCGAAACGTCGGTCAGCGATTGAGCGCCGATTTCAGAATCGGCGCGAACACGTCGGCTTGCCGCATGAAGCCAAGGTCGCTCGCATGCGAGCCGTCGGTCGCGCCCTCCCCGTCGTCTCCATAGAGCGAGTCACCGGGAATGTAATAGAGCTGCGAGACGGACTGTTGCCTTAATGACTCGTAGGCCTGGCTCAGTGCGTTGTGGTTCGCAGTGTGGTGAGCGTCACGCGCGGGAAGGATCCAGCTGTTGGTGTTGCGTCGATCTTCGACAAGGATGATCGGCGTTTTCGGTTTCGCGGCGCGGAGTTGCTTGACCAGCGGAATACATCGTTCCTTCACCATCCCGGCGTTCATATTGGGAAGGCAGTCAATCACGTACGCGGCGGCGTCGATCTGCGTTAGGTAATCTCCGACTTCGGCGTGCATGCGGCCATTGCCCGAGAAACCAAGGTTCACGACCGGATGATCAAAACGACGGCCCAGGATCGCCGTGTGGACCATGCCGGGACGGCTCGCGCATGCTCCATGGGTGATGCTCGTGCCGTAGAACACGATCGGTTTCTTGCGCGGTGCCAGCGTTTCGAATTGACGATCAGTGGCGACGCCGATACTCAGGGACTCCACTCCGTTGTAGAGCGGCAGGTAGGCGGCGAATTCACGAATCCCCTGCGAGAGTCCGTCGACCAGTTTCGCCTTGATTTCCTGACTGGAAGGCCGCGTCACCTGCACCCAGCGCCAGCGACCCTCGTTGTCCCGCGCATAAAGGTCGATGCCGCTCACGCCGGTCGCGGGCATGTGCGGCATCGCAAGCTTGGCATTGAGCAACTTGTAGTGGACATGAATGGCGGAAGCATCGGTCTTGAACCGCACCATCATTCCGGCTGAATGTCGACTGAGGTTCCAGACATTCTTGGTCACCGTCTGCTCGGCCGCGGCGGGGAGCCGATCAAACCAGCGAAGACGATTCTGTTCCGGGAGAATTCGCCCTTCCACGCCCCAGGTGGTCACATCGAACCAAGCCAGTCCATCGTCGGCGGGCTTGCCGTCGGCCATTTCCGGGTCGATGTTTCCGATCGCCGGTGATGGCTGATCCTTGGATTTCGCACTCTTGAGAGCGGTTTGTCCCGCAGCGATTCCACCGCTGAGCGGGAACGCGATGAGCGCGACGAGCAAGCAGCGTGCGAAAGGCATGATGGTCATCACTCAAATTCGGTCGACGTAACGATTGATGATCGCTTCAACCAGTTCCTGTCGTCCGCTGACATTGGCGTCCGCGTCACCTTTTTCGAGAATGTAACTCTCGAGGTCTGCGAAAGAGACTTCACCCGCTTCGATCTTCGCGCCAATCCCGGTGTCCCAGCTGCCGTAGCGATCGGAGATCACATTTTCCAGAGCATTGTCGGCACGAATCGCGGCGGCAATCTTGAGTCCCTTGGCGAACGCATCGATCGATCCGATGTGTGCGTAGAACAGATCGATGGGTTCGAACGATTCACGCCGAACCTTGGCGTCAAAATTCACGCCGCCGCTGCCGAGGCCATCGTACTTGAGGATGTAGTACATCATCTGCGTGGTCAGGTAGTAGTCGGTCGCAAATTGATCGGTGTCCCAACCGAGTAATAGGTCACCCGTGTTGGCGTCGATGCTTCCGAGCGCACCCTGCGAGCCGGCATAGTCCAACTCGTGCATCATGGTGTGACCCGCCAGCGTCGCGTGGTTGGTTTCCAGATTCAGCTTGAAGTGATCCTTTAAGTCGTACGCTCGCAGGAAATTCAAACAAGCTGCCGCGTCACTGTCATACTGGTGCTTGGTCGGTTCTTTCGGCTTTGGCTCAATTAGAAACTGGCCCTCGAAACCGATGGACTTGGCGTAGTCGACCGCCATATGGAAGAACTTGGCGAGGTGATCCAACTCGCGTTTCATGTCCGTGTTGTAGAGATTCTGATAGCCTTCTCGGCCTCCCCAGAACACATAGTTTTCGCCACCAAGTCGGTGTGTGACTTCGAGTGCCTTTTTGACCTGGGCTGCCGAAAAGGCGAAGACATCGGCGTTGCAACTCGTCGCCGCCCCGTGCATGAACCGTGGATTCGAGAACATGTTGGCCGTGCCCCATAGGAGCTTCACGCCGGAACGCTGTTGCTCCTCCAAAAGGACATCGGCAACGGCGTCCAGGTTGGCGTTGCTTTCGGTAAGCGAATCGCCCTCGGGCGCGACGTCCCGGTCATGAAACGCATAATAGGGCGCTTGAAGCTTTTCGAAGAACTCAAACGCGACCCGCGCTCGATTCTGCGCGTTTTCGACCGAATCAGTTCCGTCTTCCCACGGGCGAACGGCCGTGCCCGGGCCGAAGGG
>JBCBLJ010000712.1:0-4382 GCA_038520195.1 Planctomycetota bacterium | reverse complement strand
GGGAAGTGGGAAGTGGGAAGTGGGAAGTGGGAAGTGGGAAGTGGGAAGTGGGAAGTGGGAAGTGGGAAGTGGAAGGTTGGCAGAGGGACACTGAAAGCGGAAAGTTGAGAGAGACTCGGCGTGGCGGTGGAATGTACGAGCAAGCCAGCAGTTGACAGCAAATCAACGTGTGCATTGGGACGAAGGGAGGTGCACTTCAATATTCTCGTGCTTCAATTCCACTCTCAAATTTCCACCCTCCACTCTCCACTCTCAGCTCCCCACTCTCAACTTTCCACTCTCAACTCTCTCTCAGCTTTGCTCCAAGGTTGGCTTTCACCGTCGGCCACTCGCTGGCAGTGATCGAATAAACGTGGGTGTCGCGCAGCGTTCCGTTATCGTGACGTTTATGACTCCGCAAAACCCCATCCAGCTTCGCGCCGAGTCGTTCGATCGCTGCGCGACTGCGGTGGTTCATCGCCGACGTCCTGAATTCAACGGCAATGCACTCCAGCGTTTCGAACGCGTGGCAAAGCAACATCGTTTTGCACTCGGTGTTGACGGCCGTCCGTTGCGCCCGCTGCGCGTACCAAGTGTGTCCGATCTCCAACCTGCGGTGCTTCGGGTCAATGTTGAGGTAGCTCGTGACACCGATGGCTCTCGAGTCGCGATCCAAAACGGCGAATGCGAGTATGTCGGGTTCCAGCATTCGATCGATCCAAGCCGCCATCGCGTCCGGTTGTGGAATGCTCGTAAACCAGAGCTTCCAAAGCTCGCCATCCTTCGCGGCGTCGACGAGCGAATCGTGGTGATGCCGTGCGAGCGGCTCCAGGGTGGCGTGGTTCCCTCGCAACGTGATCGGCGCTGGCCATCGATCTTGATCGGTCACGGGAAGTCCTCGACACATCGGAGGGGGCGGGTTCGCAAGCAAAGCGCCCGTGTTCTAACGCACGATCGTGCCACATAAAAAGACCCTCCCGCAATCGAAGCAGGAAGGTCTTTCTCGCATGGTTTCACAATCGCTTGGCGAACCCGTCGACCGACGCCGGCTAGCGTTCCTCGCTACGCTGCGACCTTGATAAAGCTCGCGAGCCGATCCGCGCGACTGGGGCTTTGCAACTTGGCGACGGCCTTGGCTTCGATCTGCCTCACCCGTTCACGCGTGACTTTGAAGATACGTCCACACTCTTCGAGTGTGTAGCTGTAGCCATCCACCAAGCCGTATCGCAGCCGGATGATTTCCCGCTCACGGAATGTCAACGTCTTGAGCAACTCGTCGATCTTGTTCCGCAGGATCCCGCCGGACGCCATGTGCACCGGGTTCAAGCTGTCATTGTCTTCGACAAACTCGCCAAAGCTACTATCTTCGCCTTCGCCAACCGGCCGATCCAAACTGACCGGATGCCGACCGATATCCATCACCCGTTGCACCTCCTCGAGCGGTACTTCGGTGGCCCGCGAAATCTCCTCGTACGATGGCTCTCGCTTCAATTGTTGAGTCAGTTTCTTCTGTGCCTGACGTAGCTTGCTGAGGACATCGATCATGTGCACGGGGATTCGAATCGTACGCGCCTGATCGGCGATAGCGCGGGTGATCGCTTGTCGAATCCACCACGTCGCGTAAGTGCTGAATTTGAATCCTCGGCGATACTCGTACTTGTCGACTGCCCGCATCAGCCCCGTGTTGCCTTCCTGGATGAGATCCAAGAATGACAGGCCGCGATTGCGATACTTCTTGGCGATGGAAACGACGAGCCGCAGGTTGCCGCTGCTCAATTCTCGCTTGGTCGCCTCAAATCGCTCGAAGTACTCGCGTGCTTTGGTGACACGCTTGTGGAGACTTTCGGGAGTTTCCTGCGTCAGCAACATCAACTCACGAAGCTGCTGTTTGAGGTCGGCCGCTTCGTCGCGGCTGACCGCATCGTTGCCGAGTTCGACCAGGCGGGCGCGGATGTAGTTCATCCGGCGTGAAAACTCCTCCAGCCGTGCCAACATCGGCGTCACACGGCGGCTCCGCAGGCTCAACTCTTCAACCAACTCCAGGCACTTGTGGCGGCGAGAAAGAAACCGGCGGCGTACTTCGGCCTTCAAACGAGGAGAAGTACTGCGACGCGCCAGCAGCTCAAAGTCTTCTCGGTTCTGATGGATCAGCACATCGAGTGTTCTCAGGTTATGCGGCATTCGAGCCGAAATCTGTTCCTTGGTGAGGTGCTCCGTCAAGCTCACCTTGATCGTGCGGTCAAACGGTAATTCGCCGTTGTGAACGCGATGCAGTGTGTCGACGGTGTGCCGAAGTGCGTAGTCCGATTCGAGCAGTGTGCGGCGGAACTGTCGACGAGTCACTTCGATCTTTTTCGCGAGCGCGATTTCCTCTTCGCGACTCAACAGCGGAATCTCGGCCATCTGACTAAGATACATCCGGATCGGATCATCGCTCGCTTTGGGCATCTCGACGCTCGTGAGTTCTTCGCCACCGGAGAACTCTTCGCCAGCAGGGGCGTCCGAATCGTCACGCATCGCTCGCATCTCACGAACGTTGGGTTCGGGGCGACGATTCGGCGCGATGTGGTGCGCCCCGTCCACGAGCTTGATTCCGAAACGTTCAATCGCTGCGATCAGCTGATTGAGTTTTTCGGGGCCACAGTCTTCGTCCGGAAGATAAGCGTTGACCTCTTCGTAGGTGAGGAAACCTTCTTCGGCGCTTCGCTGCACCAACTCGGCAAGCTTTCGATCCATCACAATCATCTTCCAAACCTCCTGTTTAGGTCGCCCTGATGGGCACGCGGGTGTATCCATTCAGCGTTCGAAACGTTGGCGATCCTTCTCGCCATCGAACAGTTGTTTTAAGAGTTCGAGTTCTTCCTCTTCGCCGAGTGAAGAAGATTCGATCTTTGCAATCTGGCGTTTCTTTTCGGCTTCTTCTTGTCGCCGATGAAACTGGTCGAGCGATGCTTGAAATCGCTCTTCCACCGTCTGCGATATTTTGCCCTCATACTCGGAGACGCGAAACTGCAAAGTCACGACTTCGTTCTTCAAAAAGTCATTTTCGAGCAGCAGCAAGAGCGTCTCGACGTCCAAGGCTTGACCGGTCAGGTCGAGTTCCTGATAGGCGGAAAGAATCATCTTGGCAGCCAAAGTATCGAGCCAATCAGGATCGATGATCTCGACCGCGCGCGCCGCAAGTTCCGGCGCTTCGATCAACGTCTCAAGCAACTCTCGGTCAGAGATCGAAAGCGGTTCCTGACGAAACGAGTCCTGCGGTAACGTTTGACCGGAAACGACATACGGTTGCTGCTCCGAGTCTTCGACGGCCTCGGCCAGCAAGAGGTTCGGATCCAAGTCTGCGTTCGGTTTCGCCGGCGACTGATAGCGAAGGGCTCGCGTCGACCTCGCTCGTTCGTCGGCTTGTTTCTTGACCAAGCGATCTTCGAGGTCATGCAGCTCAATCCCAAATCGACGCTGCAGCGCGAGCAACACTTGTGACCGCCGCAGCGGGTCCATCGATTTGGCTTTCGCCAGCAACCCCGTCATCGAATCGATCGCTTTCATGACGAGGTGAGTGTCGCGAGCCACGTCCACACCGGCCGTCAACAGATTCAGCTTGTGCTCCAGCGCATCCGGTGCTGATTGAATCAATCCTTCAAATGCCTCGCGCCCATGTTGCGACAGATAGTCGGCGGGATCCAGCGCGTCGGGCAAACTTAGAACACGCAAATCAGCGTCGGCCCGGACAAACACCTCCAGCACTTCGTCGGCACGGCGTTGGCCCGCTTCGTCACCGTCCAGTACCAACACGACTCGGCTCGCGAATCGCCCCAACTCTTTCACATGGGCTTCGCCGAGCGCAGTACCGAGCACGGCGACCGCAGACTCGATCCCGGATTGGCGAGCGGCGATGACGTCGGTGTAACCTTCCATTACCAATGCTTGCCCGCTCTTGCGAATCGCGTCGCGAGCGAGCTGCATGCCATAGAGTTGTCGCGACTTTCGAAACAGCCGTGTCTCGGGTCCGTTGATGTATTTGCCACCGACGTTTCCATCATGTCTTTCGGCGATCGCTGGGACAATGCGGCCGCCCATCGCGATCGGACGGTCTTGCATGTCGTGGATGGGAAACATCAGCCGACCACGAAAAAAATCATACGCTCCGTTGCCTGCTTGACGCGGTTGGGCGACACCGGCCGCAACGGCGATCTCGTTGCCAAGACGGTTTTTCTGGAGCAATCCTGTCGCGAAATCCCACCTGTCGGGCGCAAAGCCGATCCGGAACCGCTTACGATTTTCATCGTCGATTCCACGCGAACTCAGATATTCCAGCGCGAGCTTGGCATCGTCGGTGCTCGGGTCATCGAGGCACTGAAAGTACGCATCGCAAACGAGCTTGACCGCAGCCAGCAACGTCG